>JAUQYS020000291.1:0-8274 GCA_030587585.2 Candidatus Njordarchaeota archaeon | reverse complement strand
AGCTTAAGGAAAAACTAAAGATAAGCGGAATTAAAATCGAAGTAAAAAAGAAGGGTGAAGGTGTTATCGAGGAACACAAGAAAAAGATAGAAATAAGCGAAGAGGAATTAGAAAGTGTATTGGAAATATTAGAACATTCTGAGTTTTCTTGAAATATATTTTTCTTCTGTAAAGATTATTCCAAAAAAATGAATATCGGTTTTGATGGAAGCGCTCTTTTTGCACGTTCAATGAATCGATCTTCAATTTTTTCCTCGATCTCTATTCTGATCTGTTCTAATCCTAGTTCCTTTTTTATATAATCTAAAGCATCTGCAAGTATGTCAAATTCTTTTTTCTGCGTCAAGAAAATTCTAGGGATATTTATTTTTCCGGACAATAAACGCTTAATTATTTGTGATACGTCCTTAGAGTATTTCCTAAATTTCTCATGCTTAAAAATATTCTTCATGATTTCTCCTATTTTTCTCTGTTCTCTACCTATGACTTCTTTGATATATTCAAATAGATCATATTTCCAATTAGCCGCAACAATCAGTATTGCGTTCTTTGGCCGAATCTTCAGTATCCTCAAAAGATCGCGACCAATAGCTATCGTAGATGCAACTATTTCCTCCATGTATTCTATCTCCTCATTGATATATTCTGCCTTTGGGCTGGGCCACTCAGCTAAGTTTATACTCCATTTATCAGGATCGTCATTTATTTTTGACCAAACCTCTTCGCATATATGCGGAATAATAGGGCTTAGAATCACTATCCAATCCTTTAGAATTTTTCTTACAACTTTTAAGGCATGCTCTTCCGATGTTCTTCTTTTCAAGTAGCTTATATCATTTAAAACCTCATAGAACATCGAAACTACGAATTCTCTTATCTTAAAGCTATCGAGTAGTCCTTTACTTTTTGATAGCCTTCGATAAAATCTCGACAAAAACCACTTGTCTATTCTCAAATATTCAAACGATTCATCGGAAGCCTTAGCGGCACTCAATACAAGCGAAACAAAACCTAGCAATATCCGCTTTAATTTTTCTACATCTGGCTCGCGCCAATCTACTACGCCATCTAGATCAGCTCCGCTTACGACGTATAATCTAAATAGATCCGCACTATATTTTTTGGCTATATCAGCCAGCGGTATCACATTGCCCCTAGATTTAGACATTTTAGTACCTTCCCTAATAACAGTTTCATTCAATGTTATCCCGCTTGGCCAATAATCTTGCGGAAAAATTGCTACGTGATGCATTATGAAGAATGTCAAATGATTCGTTATATGTGGTGTTGCCGTGTGCCTAAGATCATTTGGATACCAGTACCTAAAACTTTTTTGCATTAGCTCCAAAACATTTTTTGGTATACCTGACTTATCCGAAACTTCGTCGATGTTACCTTTGCCTAGAAAAACATAATCAAAAACCTCAGGTATCAGGTTCTCTGCGGATATATTGTTTTCTCTGATTATGTTAGCTATCGTGTAAAATGCCATATAGATCGTGGAATCGCTCAGTGATTCAATGACCCATCTATCATCGAATGGCAACCTTGTACCCAGCCCTCTACCTCTTGCACATGGCCTCAGAGCGAGCCAATCTATCGTATCTTCAAAGAGTTTTTTGTATTTTGTAGGATAAATCAGCATCTTGTTTAACCAATCTTTGGATTCTTCTTTCCACCAATCCTTTGAATAATCAATAAACCATTGATCTTTTATTCTTGCAATTACTATTTTTCCTCCGCCTCTACAGACCGCTTTCCGTGAGGTTTCGTAGAATATTATTGCTTTTCTTTCTTCCAAAAGCTTATTTCTAATTTTGTCTCTTGCTTCTCTAACGGGCATGCCAGCAAGAATACCAGCATTCTCATTCATTATACCATCATAAAATTGTTGCTTGTAGACCTCCTCAGTTACATCTTCTAATTTAGGATCCATCTGATTTTCTATTCCATATTTCTTCACAGCTTCTTCAGCATGATATCCTTTTATCCCAGGCATATTTATTATCTTCTTAGGTACAATACTCAGCACTTCTTCAGGCGCGATATTATACTCCTTCAAAATCTCCAAGTTATTTTTCAAGTCCATCAAAGCAACATAATCATATGGAGCGTCAGCCGGTTCTGAATATACAAAACCAGATGCTCTATCTGGATCTACAAAGTCTGCTGGAAGTATTATCAGGCGATCTCCTAATGGACTAACAACATGTTTTCCAACAAACTCCTTGCCGTCTATTTCAGATATTACCTCATAATCGCATGGATACTGATACTTTAACTTCTCATAAGCCTCCCTTGAAACATACCATATTTCGCCATCACAATTTCTTATCTTCAGATATTTTGCGTTGGGATTAACCCACATATTTGTTGCTCCATAAAGCGTTTCGGGCCTAAGAGTTGAAGCTAAAATAAAACCATCTCCGTACTCAAATTTTATCGCGACAAACTCTTGAATCCGAACTGGATTAACATCACCATCCGCTATATCGTCTTCCCCCACGGACTGCTTATGCAGCACACAATATCTTACAAAATGCTCACCCTTAGTTATCAACCCACGCTCCCGAAGCTTATAGTATTGCCATTCTACGAACTTATTATAGACTTGCTCGGCAGTATGAAACTTCCTTCTCCAATCAATGCCGAGACCTATACTCTCAAAATCCTTCTGAATGTTAGAGGCAAAAAATGTAGCCACTTTAATCGGATCCCTGAAAGATTCTAGTATATCATCCACATTTTCGCTAACATAATAATTGATATATTCTCGGTATTGCCTACGTACCTTAGGGTCTCCTCGTGCTATTCTGTCGCTGATCGACAGAACAGGCATTCCCGTTACATGAAAAGCCATAGGAAACAAAACATTAAATCCACATAGCCTCTTAAATCGAGCTATTATGTCACCAGTAAGGTATGTTCTCCCATGACCCACATGCAGCGGCCCAGAAGTATACGGATATGGCACTGTAATAAAAAATTTCGGTTTATCATCTCGTATATCTGGCTCGTAAATCTTCCTTTCTTTCCAGATTCTCTGCCATTTTTTCTCGACTTGCCTTAAAAATTCGAGTGTTACTTCCACCATAGATCCCCCAATAAAATTAAGAAATTCTCAGTTTGGCTCTTCCCTCATCATATTTCAGAGTCTGTTCGCATCATCATGACTAGTTAGTCATGTAGCTTGTATATTTTATTTTTATAAGATTACATATAGCTAACCAATATATTGCATCGCTATCCCGCTTCTTGATATGTCCTCGACCTTGATGATATATATCTAAATATTCTGTCTTCCTCCGACCCAGAAGCAATTTTAAAGCCTATGAATTCTAATTGAACGCTTGCTTTTCCATGCGTTAGATTTCTCATTTTAGTGGTAAGCCCCAAAGAATCTATGACCGATACGATTCCCTCTATTTCACATATATCTCCCTTTTCCAGTGTATCTATTTTAGCGCCTCGTGCTGAAAGTTCACCTATTACGGCCCCTAAGTATTCACAATCAGCACTTATGCTAAACTTATAGAATGGCTGAGCAATTTTTGTTTTTATTCTTGCAAGTACTTGAGATACTCTACCAAGTACCTCTTCCTCGCTCACTTCTTGCCTTATTTCTACTAATATAGATACCCCAATTATTGGCTCTCCGATACGTGGACCATTCTTTAGGCTTTCTCTTAGTATTGTTTCTATCGCTCTTCTTTTTTCTAGCGATAACCCTTTAACTTCTACTTTATTAGACACCACCGAAAACACATCTTCTCTATCCATATCGATAATCGGTTTTACGCTAATAACAAGATAATCGGAGACATCCTCAATATCTTCAGCTATGATCTCTCTAAATGCCACTATCGGCTCGGAGTAATATATTGGAACAACATCCGCTATTCGTTTTATAATTGTCTCTAAGTGTAACTCACCGATGCCATATATTAAGAACTGACCAGTCTCTTTTGAGATTTCCATAATCATATTCGGATCTTCAATTGTTAAGATTCTTAGCAGATCATCAAGCTTTCTAAAATCGGAAAAATTCTTAGGCTCCACCGCGACTGCCAATACGGGATATGCCAGGTACGTTGGTTGTCTAAAGAATCCATCTACATAAATACTAGCAAACGTATCCCCTGGACGTGCCTCCAAATATGCTCCAAATATATTTCCAGCCGGAACAGCATCAATTCTCTCGTGTTTTGATGCCTTCAAAACAAATAGTGCCCGTACTTTCTTCTTTATTCCCTCATTTAATCTTATATATTCGCCTATCTTAACCTCTCCTGAAAAAACTCTTGCTGTGACAAATATGCGGCCTTTTTCCACAGATACTTTGCTCACATAAAAAATAGTTTCACTATTATTCGTGCACTTTTCTAGAGCTTTTATTCTGCTCCCAGACCAAATATGTTTTATCCGAACTCTCTGCGATTCTAATGGATTCGGACATACACCTACCAAAAATTCGGTTAATGCTTTACCTAATGGAAACATTTTTTTAAGCGAACTTAAATCGTTATTACGATACATCTCGATTATGTCGCCAAACTTTATTTTCATCGCATTTGCTTGAGCAAATGTAAAACCCCAACCATGCAGAGCTGAGCCAAACGCAACATTATTTTTATTTGGATTTATTTCCCATTCAACGTTTTTTGGTGAATACCTCCTTATTATTGCGTTGAATCTTCTAATTATCGCCGATATTCGAGAAAAAATTTGATATTCTTCTGCTTTGAGCTCTGTTATTAGCCTATCAATTTTGTTTACAAATAAAATTGGCATCACTGCTTCATTTAGTGCCAATCTTAAATATGACTCTGTTTGCGCCATGATTCCCTCAACAGCATCAACTACAAAAATAGCGGAATCGACTAATCTAAATGCTCTTGAAACTTTTCCAGAAAAATCAACATGTCCTGGAGTATCACAGAGATGAATTAAAAATTTCTTATTTTTGTCCTTGATAAAGAAAGACATAACAGTTGTTTTCATAGTTATTCCGCGTTTTTGTTCCTCTAGCCAGAAATCGAGATATCTAACTTTTCCAGCCAGTTCTTTTGCGATTATTCCCGCTTCGGCCAATATGTGGTCTGCTAATGTTGTTTTCCCATGATCTATATGACCAGCTACACCAACATTTCTTATCCGCGACGCATCAGCAAGCAACATAGATAATCACACTAAGTATTACATAAGTCTAGAACTTATAGCTTTGACATGAAAACAAATTCACTTAAATATGATTCAATATTTATATAAACAAAATTTGTCTTTATTCTTATATACTAAGAGGGGAGGTAATGTCAATTAAGAAACCATTCGAATTAGACTTTAAGCAACGCCTCGCCCTTCTAACAAAGAAAATAAGAATATTCACAGAAACACGTAAGAAGACTCACATAGTCACAATAATACAGGGACTTGACGACAAAAACATTAACCTTAAGGACATTGCCAAACAACTAAAAAAGTTCTGCGCAACAGGGGGTACCTACAAAGAAGATGCACGATATGGAAAGATCATACTATTACAAGGAGACCACGTACACAAAGTCAAAGACTTTCTAATAAAAAATCTTGGAGTACCAACAGAGAATATCGAAATACTATAAACCAAAAAATAGACTACAATAAGTATGTTTTCTCTTTAAGTTTTTTTGGTTTGGGGTCTCGTTAATATTTCAATACCATCTTTCTTTATCATTATTGTGTCCTCAGCTTGGGCTACGATCCCATTTTTTTCTCTCAATACAAAATAACGTGTAAGAAGACCATATTGCTCCAATACCGCTAAACCTACTTTTAGGCTCCGTTCATCAAAAATTTTTTGAACATGTCGAACACTAAATGGAAGCGTACGTCTTCTTCGCCAAGCCCAATTAAATATATCTCGCGCGGCCTTCAAATGTACAGGAAGTTTAAGTTTTTTAACATCAGCTAGTATTTGAGGAAGAGAAAAAATTCTTAGGTCATCCGTTGATTCAGCGTAACCCTCACCATTTGTAACAAAAATTTCAATAGCATATATCTCTCCCTCCTCGAAAACACCTTGAATTTTAGATTCTGGATGCATTGGTATCTCAACATCGGCATGAAGTTTCCATTGCTCGATCTTATGTCCATGAAGATTTCTTATTATGTTGAATCCTCTGGATTTAACATAATCATATACTGCGTAAGCCACATCAGAAAAAGCTATCCCCGGTTTTATTATATCCAATGCTTTGTTAAGTGCTTCACTCGCTGTTTCAACCAATGCTTTTTTGTCATCATCCTGTCCAAAATAATACGTAACTGCCTTATCAAGAATATACCCATTTACGGCCACACCAAAATCGAGTTTAACAATATTATCTTCATCTATCAAGGTTTCCTCATCTATTAGAGGCGTATAGTGAGCAGCTATAGAATCAATACAAATGTTTACTGGAAATGCCCACAAAGCTCCTCTGTTCATAATATCAGACTCTATTCCCTCAGCTACCTCAACAATCTTAGCCCTAGGTTTTAGTATTTGGTCTATAACACCCAATATCTCTCTTAGTATTTCCCCAGCTTTAGTTAAATTGGATAATGCCTCTTCCGAAATTTCTCCTATTTTTATCCCCTTGATTCTACTCTGTTTTTCTCGCCCGCATAACTAAGGGTTTCCCAGCTAGGAACCATACCTCAACAGTTGAACCCGATTCTACTCTTTTCAAAATATCTTCGTTTACTACTGGTGCTTCAAATGTTTCAAATGTCTGTAGATCCATAAGCTCCAAATAATTTCCACGTATACTTAGAACTTGAGCATCTTTTCTCGCAATTACAGGTACTTCAACCTTGTCGCTGGTCGATTTAATTAGCGTTCTTTTTTGACCAGTAAATGCACCGACCGCAACTATTCTAGCCTTGGCAGCTCCATGCTTCCCAAGCTTTGACTTTGATATCTCCACAATTTTACATGGTTCACCGTCTATCATAATATACGTGCCAGTTTTCAATGCTCCAACAGACTTATATGTTATGTCTTCAGCTCCCATTCTTTTCACCCAAAAAATTGATTAATTCCCCTTAATAATTAAAGAAAAGCTTGGATTCTAACGCTCTATCTATTATCTACTTATATTCGAGCTACAGTACAAATTTTTGAAGAAGTTCTCTATGCTTATCTGACAACGTAACTTTTCCTAAGTAATTTTTGATATGTTCAAACAGCTCTGGCACTTCTTTAGACTTTATCAGCGTATACAAAATATCTCTCAGAGGCTCCCCTGTTTCTGTCGCATACATCGCAACAATAATCCGAGCGAAGGGATCATAATTATCTGGCGATATATCTTTCATCACTATGCTTATTAAGCGCGCTAGATTTTTTACTGCTTCGACAACAGCGAAATACCTTTCACGTATATCTTCTATCGTCACAGAGACCTCCTTAATTGTTCGGAAAATATCAGCTATGAAAAATACTTCTCGGGCAATTTCCTCCCTATATTTCGTTGATAATCCGACAAGATACTTTAGTATTGTGTCGTAGGCAGCTTCAATTTCAGGCGGTTCAAATAATAATTTTAGTAGCTTTACGCATTCTCTATTTTTCTCTGGGAATTTTCTTAATGCCTCAAAAACTATCTTAGAAACACAATCAAATACAGAAACACTAGGCGTTGTCTTATAACTGGCAATAAGCCTATCAGCTAGATCCACAATTACCTTTGGTTCTCGCTTCGCTATGCTTAAAAGTACTTGTTCAAGCAAAAGCACTCTCAAAGAAACGCTGAATTGATCCTCTGGTAATTGTAAAAAATCAAAAACCTTATTAGCGATCTTGTATAGAACATCTACTTTTATCTCAGAGCTCGCTATTGATGCTAGCATCTTTTGTATTTCCCATGTTATGTCTATATTATTCTTTTCATACACTATAGCCTTCATAGCAAAATCTATAATAGCATCGGATATCTCTGGAATGCTTGCATATGCTAATAATACAGCATCTATAAATGACTTCTTGGTTTCATTATCTGAAAGCTTATAATAATTGTCCAATAGTCGTTTTATTAGATCTTCTGGAGGCAAAATTCCTCGCCATATAGCCATAGAAAGAGCTCTAATACAAGATATCACAATTTTCGGATCTTCTTCCATAGACAATAGTGTATCTATTATTCTTATAAGGTTCTCCTTCTCATGTTTAAATTTGGGATGCTTAAAAATGCTAGCATAATTTACCACAGCCTGCGCACGAAGATCAACATTAACATGCTTTGTTATGATTTC
>JAUQYS020000266.1:0-4484 GCA_030587585.2 Candidatus Njordarchaeota archaeon | reverse complement strand
GCTATTCTCCTTATCGGGTCCCTAGCCTTGGCTCTCCACATAGTCTCTATAAATAATGCCATCTTGTCTAGCGACGTAGAAATCATGTTGCGGTCTTTCTCTACGAATATAAGTCTCTTACCAACATAATCTTCCCATTTAGAGTAATACTCTTTCTCGGTCAGTATGTTGAAATTTTTAAGAGATATTGTAGAAACATAGCTCTTCCTAGATTCAAATTGGTCTTTAAACTCGTTAAGAATATCCATAAGGACTTCCTTTTGTTGCTCGTCTTTTACTATGATAAAAACCTCATCCGTATCCTCAATTACTATCGATAACAATGCATAACCAATACCTCGAGGTTGCAGTTGTGATATAACCTCAAAGAAAGACATAACTTATCACCTATCCCAACGTTTCTAATATGTCCACTATTTCTTTTCTAAGACCCATAAAGTCCCTTATCATAAGACCAATAGGAACGCCTTTCTCAAACAAGGAAACCAATACTAGTTCTTTAGGAAGACGCGACATCACTAAGAAGCCATTATCCGACTCGACAATAAGCTCCTTAAGATCTCCCAAATTTATAGTCTCCGATGCGTTCCAGGCATGAGATACTATCGTCGTAGATGCTACAGCTACGGCCGCGTCCGCAAGATTAACGTTCCTATACATGGACAATAAAACAACATTACCCTCTCGGGGCAATAGTACCACTCCTTGCAGATACTGGTTCAGATTAAAATATCTTTCGACAATACCAGCCGCCTTAATATCCTCAACTTTTTGCATCAGCTCTGTTGGAGCAAATGCCCTTGTTTCGGGCACAATTGGTACTTCGACAACGGCGGTTTCTGCTTCAGCTTCTACAACCTCAGGTGCTGGTGCTTCTGGGAGAGATATCTCAACGGGTGGAACACCTTCTAGTTCTGGTTTCGCCAATTCTGGGGGTGGAGCGATAACTTTGGGCATGACCTCTGTCTTAACTTCTACAATCATTTCGGGAGCTTTTGTAGTGATAACTCTTACATATCCGGACTCCCTAAGTTTTTCTAGTAAATTATAAAGATCTACTACTGTTATGGGGATCCTCTTTGTTCTAAGTTCTTTTGCTGCTTCCTCAACGCTTTTATTACCCAAAAAACCTATGATCTCTTTAGGTGGAATTTTGATTCTTTTCATGAATTTAGGTAGTTTATTTATAATTTCCTCTTCTTTTACCCAAGGTGATAATGCATATACTTGATGAAATCTCTGCTGAAGCTTTTTAGCCTCTATAGATATCCTTCTTTCTCCCAACCCATGTCCCTCAAAAAAATGTAATGCCACTATATATTTTAAACGAAAAATTATTTATAAAATTCAAAAAACATATTATCCCAAAAATATGAGAAAAATATCGTTTTGGATTCTGCTTTCTTTTACCAGCATTCTTTCCAATAATTATTTGGGAAAAACTTCCATGGGTTCAAAATGCAATTAGGATCAAATAATTTTTTAATTTGCCACATCAATCTTAGCTTGGTCTCTCCCGCCTCTATGGCGTACGTTTTTATTTTTTCTAGTCCTATTCCATGTTCACCAGAGACTGTTCCACCTAAGCGAATAGTTTCCAACGCTATTTCTTCGGCAGCCTTCTTAGCTCTTTCAAACTCTTCGGGATTTTTTGGGTCATAAAGAATATTTGGGTGCACATTACCGTCACCAGCATGTCCAAAAGTGGCTATTCGTAGGCCATATTTTTTCGCTATTTTTCGACAAGCCTCTACTATGTCTGGAATTTTTGATATTGGTACTGTTGGGTCGAGAATTAGATATTTTGGTTTAAGATTGCTTAGTGAGGGCGCTGCTGCTTTTCTAATCATCCAGATATTTTTATATTCATCCTCAGTTTTGCTCCACTCAACCTTTGTGGCGCCTCGTTCCTTTAGATAATCTATCAACTCTTTAATTTTCTTTTCCACTTCCTCTTTAACATTTCCCGAAAATTCGATCAAAATCATCGCATTTCCCTCTATTTCAAGACCACTATATGCACTAATAGCTTCCAATGTATCTCTATCCAAGAACTCAACCGCTGATGGATCATACCCTGAATGAAGAATATCAACTACAAATCTTGCCGCTTCCTGTTCACTTCTGAAAAACGCTTTTGCTACGGATTTATACTTAGGCAGAGGCGCAACCTTAAGTGTTGCTTCAACGATTATACCAAGTGTTCCCTCTGAACCAATAAAAAGATGTGTTAGGTCATAACCAGCCGCAGCTTTAAATGTATTAGTGCCTGTTTCGATCACATTACCATTTGGAAGAACAGCTTTAACTGATAGTACCCAACCATCTTTGATGTTACCATATTTGACTCCTCTTACACCGCCAGAATTATTTGCTATTGCGCCCCCTATTGTACATGCTGCTGAGCTTCCAGGGTCTACTGGAAAGAACAATTTATATGGCTTTAGATAGATATTAAGTTCATCGATGATAACGCCAGCTTCTACTCTTACCTGAAAGTCTTCTTTCCTCAACTCTATTATTCTGTTCATCTTATACATTGACACAACTATGGCATTTTCAATTAGTGGTATTGGCCCCCCTGCTAGCGATGTGCCTCCACCACGGACATAAATTGGAATTCTATTTTTTGACGCGAAAACGAGAAGCTTACGAATCTGCTCGACGCTTGTAGGAAACACTACTGCTTTTGGTTCTATGCCTTTTATTGGTTGCGCATCAAAAGCATATAATTTCTTAAAATCGTCCGTAACAACATTTTTTTCTCCAAAAGTATTTGTTAAAAATCTTTCAATTTTTTCCATATAAGACCATCATCTCATCATGTAATATGACAAAATTAATTCATAAAAAATCTTACCATGATATTCTAATCAAATGACTAGCTCAAAACCTACCTCAAGAGCCATTTTTTTATTTCTAATGAGCTTCGCAATATACCTATAGATCTTGGCTAGTGATATACCAGTTGTCTGACAGATATAGTTCACTGAATAATTTCCGTTACACATTTCTAACATTTTTCTTAAAATTTCATTTGATTCTGAACGTAAAATATTTTCATCCACTAACCTCGGAAAATAGGCTATTCTAAAATAGCCCTTAAATTTTGAGCCATTTATATTTTTGTCTATAATTTCTCCGTAAAGATCGCCGCATAATTTTCTGAATGCTGTTATTGTCTTACCTACTGGGAGCCTTGATTTCGCCACTAACATCTCTATAATATTCTTCGCTTCTTTTACTATATTTCCATCAATAACTCCTTCTTCCACTACGAGATCATCAAGCTTTTTTATGAGATCTGTCGCATTCTCAACAAACATATGAGCTTCATTATCAAAGCTAATCGGGGCCAAAACCGCTATTATTACCCTCTCCCCTAACCTAACGTAGAGCTTCCTATTTTTTATTTCATACACTAGAATATTTTTCTGTTGCCCATTTGATTTAAGTATGAACTCTACGAGAGAATAAACCAGCATAGAAAATACCATAGATGACTCTGTTTCAGGAAATACAGATATAGGTAGGCCTGCTCTAGTGAGGGCAGCAACAACACATCCTCCGCTTTTACTTGACATTTATTATCCCCCCATACTTTTCTTTCAAAGCATTAAATACATCCTCTCGTATCTCGAACTGTATTATTACCTCGCAGATATCGTCCCCTACTGAAACACATTTTTGTTCCCAGCATCGAGCCGCTATGAACTCTAGCTCGCTTTTCTTTATTTCCAATATTCGATTTATACCGCCAATTATGAACGATCCTAATTTTATTTCTGGATGCGGCGAAACAGCACCTCTACATGTCGGCATGCCATCATACGAAATTAAATGAAGCAAAATACTTTTGCTATTACCATTGAGCTCAAAGTAAATTTTATCTATTCTTTCACCAAACAAAAAAACATAAAAAGAATTCGCTATTTTTCCTATATCTAGTACGTCCCTAGCAACATCCCCCCCACTTATATGATAATGAATATACAGCAAATCTCCAAAATATCTACCTAGGCTCTCCATAAATGATCTTATCTCTACGGGCGTTTTCCCGCGATTAAGCATATCCTGAATAATAGCCATTTCAAGGGCTCTAAACGCAACTATATTTATTTTCTCGGTACCAAAAATCCACTTAAACTTTCTCTTCACTGACATATGAACTCCTGCCACACTAGGACCAGAAAGAGTATAAATCTAAAAAAAGGCCTCAAAAATAGTAACCCTATTTATTGGTTTTATTAGCAGTATATAAAGCTCCTCTTTTCTATTTATTAATAAACTTATTTGATTATATTTATTGCCTTTCTGGTGATGTATTTTGAGCTCAAATGAAAGAAAAACGAAAATTAAGGACGCTATCTCTAAGGTTATATCCGCAGACATAGGAGCTTTTTGTAACATTCTGGAGAAAAAATCGGAAAAAATTATGATTCTTGTTGAAAATTTGGGTGAAAAAGATAAAGTAGCAATAACTG
>JAUQYS020000226.1:0-2212 GCA_030587585.2 Candidatus Njordarchaeota archaeon | reverse complement strand
AAAGTATGCATTCTTTGATTGTAATGGATCAAATGTCCACTTAATAAGGTCTACTCCCATATTCTGTGCATATTCTCTCTGCTTTAACTTTAAAAGAAAGCCTATACTCTTATTTTGAGCTTCACGAATAACTCCTAGCTGATGAGAATGAAGAAATATTTGTCCGTTTTCTATACCGACAAGACCTAGTACGAATCCTACAGGCTTTGAATCTAAGTATGCTATGTATACACAGCCTCCTGCGAGATGCGTCGCTACGCAGACATGTGTAGGTGTAATATCTATATCACTGGCTCCCCAAGCATCTTTCTGTATCATTTCGATATATCTATATTCCCCATACGTCTTTGGTTCTTTTATCACGAGATTCTTCATCCTTCTTTTCCTCCTCTTCCTGAAACTCCTCCTTATGTTCCACCTCTTCTCTATGTTCACTCTTTTCTTCTTCTATTTCTTCAAATGTTTGAACTTCTTCGAATGCTGATATAGGCAATAGTTGCAAGAACTCTTTTAGAGCCCTTACATCAACAAGATATAGTATTAGAATATCCCCCTCCCTCAACTCATCAGGAAACAATATTGTGTGCCCTCTCTTTACACCCAATACTTTTATTCTATGATTAAAATCAACTTCTATATTCCCTGGATTTTTGCCAATGTAGTCTTCTGGAACCATAGTCTCCACAGCATTAGCATACATAAAACCGATGCTAATTTGCCTAATCAACTCTCTATGGGTTATGTCTATATCATCTATAACCTGAATGTTACTTATATCAACACCAGAAAGATCTAATAGGGGAGGCTTGTTTCTAGAGAGAAGAATTATGCTTACTGTAGGATTATTCTTGCGTATATTTAACAATATATGTTGCGCAAGCTCTTTATCATCGACCAAGATCAGTATCTTAACTGCGTTTTTAAATTCCATCTTCTCGTATATCGTAGAGTCCTTCAAGACGTCTGGATCGTCTAAGGATAGAAAGTCTATCTGAGACTTATATTTGCTCATCCACGGTTTTTCTTTTTCTGCAACAAGAGCAATCATAGGACCGAAACCAAACTCACACATAGATTTTACAAATCTTCGAGCAATCTCATTACTTCCAAAAACATATATAACTGTCTTCTTCGTTTTTACTTTCTCTATGAATTTTTCAAGTTTAGGGCGCATAAACGCCGATATTGCAGTACCCATTATAAATCCCATAGCATATAGCGGATTTGTTCTACCCGAAAACATTGTTCCATATATCGAAGAAAAACTAATAGAAATAGGCTTTATATCTATAAAACTCGATAATGATGGAACAACAACCTGATTATAAAAGATAATCGAAGCACTAACAATAAAGAAGACAATCAACACAAAGAGCACAAGATAAAGTATAACTCTCAAGAAAGCCGATATCTTCATTATGTATATCGCATCATGCATAATATGACGCAAAAACTTAACAAACCTGCTTCTGATGATCCTATAGCGAATCCTATATCGCCGCAGGACATCCGTTCTGAAAAAAACATAGAAAAAAGACGTAACTAAAAGAAAAGCTAACGCAGCAGGCAACCAAAAGGGAATACTAGGAAAAGCAGCAAACGAAAACTGGAATATAATATATAGCAACAGGAACAAGATGACATACCAAAATATTTCCATTAGCATAACATTATCCCCTCATTCTCAAAAGTTTATGAGAAACATTTTTAATAAATGATAGCATAGATTTCCTAGTGATCCCAATGCTCCAGATAGAAAAAATAGTCATCAGACATCTTACAATGCCCCTTGTATCAACATTCAGAATAAGCACAGGAACAACAAAAACAAGAAAAATAATGCTAATCGAAATCCACAGCAACGACCTTATTGGCTACGGAGAATGCCCAGCTGGAGAACACCCGTATTACTCCTTAGAAACAGTACAAATAGAATTTATGATAATCAGAGACTACTTCATCAAAAAGATCTTAGGAAAAAAATTTGAAACTCCTCATCAATTTCGATCCTTCCTCGAATTTGTAAGAGGACATAAAACAGCCAAATCCGCATTAGAGTACGCGTTCTGGGACTTATACGGAAAAAGTGTTGGAAGACCTCTATTTGAGCTATACGGGGGCACTAAAAAAAGGATCGAAGTCGGAGTATCGATAGGGATCCAAACCTCAACAAAGGATCTTATAGAAAAAATAGAGCATTACCTAAACCAAG
>JAUQYS020000167.1:0-1785 GCA_030587585.2 Candidatus Njordarchaeota archaeon | reverse complement strand
AACGTAAGCTTTTATGAGATAAAAGATAATAAAACCTCTCTGCTGGAAGAACCAATATTTTACATCGGCGAAACGTATAATTTATCATTCTATCTTGTTCACATTGCAAATATATCTGGCCCACCACACATAAGACAACATATTCACTGCAAAGTTGAGAACGCAACGATTGCCTTAGATATTAAAAGAACTAATAAGACTTGGGAAAAAGCGAACATAACCTTCGACCTGGATAGAAAAGTTTATATCGGGTCTTTCTGCATCGATCCCAATATGCCACCTACTAATTATACAGTAGAGATTCAAATTTTCTTAGATTTCAACCAAACGTGGATAAACTACACATTTCCAATTTTCGTTCAAGGAACACTAAGAATTGTTAATAGTTCATTTCCCTATCCCGCCATCAAAAATCACGAATACATAGCCAATTTTAGTCTCATATGCAACGAAACAAATAAAACCCTTAGAAAAGTCAAGCTATTCGCCAATGTTACTTATATTATCGATGAAGAAAACACAACAATCAAAATACCAATAACAACACACGACGACACATACATATTACTATTCGACGTAAAACCAGCAAAATATCTGTTAATAAGCCTGTTCAGAGATTCAGATAATCTAAACATAGCTAATATTTTAGTCAATATTATCGAGAAAAAGAAACCAATGGAAATTAACTGGTGGTTTTTAGTTCCCATATCTATAGTCATCGCATATATCGCATACATATTCGTTCGCTCGATTTATTCCAAGAAAATCTCACGCCGATATCTTATTGAGCGATCTAAAAAACTTTTCTAAACCTCTTTATCGAATCTTTTATTAGATTCTTTTTCTTATCAAAAAACAAAAGTATGTTTATTTCCATTTTTTTGTTTTCATTGTGAGTAATAAAATTGGTGATGATATGCGACATATACTAATGGTAACATTATTCATGCTCCTGATCATCTTTAACGTTGCATCCGGAGCACACATCCCCAACACTGGCGATACTAAAGCCCTCAAGACATACCCAAATGACGCATTAAGAATCAACGGTATCTCGGGCACACCTCCTCCAACAAATGGTACATGGAACATCAGCGATAAGACCATTGTGGAAAACACCATACTTTCTTTAAATGGAAGCATCAGAATACTATCAGGAGGAACATTGATAATACAAAACTCGACAATATATTTTAACATGAACTCTAGTCTTCAGTATGAAATTATCGTAGAAAATAATGGCAACCTAACAATACTAAACTCCACTATTGCCTCACTCGATGAAAGATATTGCTACAGAATAATGGTTGATTTTCATGGCTTTGTATTTATAAAAAACAGCACTATCAAAAACATAGGATATCAAAATATTCCTGGAATAGCAATACTTAGCAACTCAAGCTACATTTTTAACTCTACGATAAAATCTGAATCCACCGCGATACTCCTTAACAATTCTCACCACAATATTATTTCAAACAACACTATCGTAAGCAACATTTATGGAATATACCTCCTCAACTCAACGAACAATACTATCACAAATAACACGCTATCTAGCGTTCAAGGCATACTTCTAAATATCTCCTTAAACAATGCTGTATCCAACAATACCTTTTCAGGAGGAGGAATACAAATCTGGGGGCCGGAAAATGCTTTCAACAATACCGTTGAAAACAACAATATTAACTCTAAGAATATAATATACCTGTATGCCAAAGAGAACATCACCATATCCAACGCTGGACAGATAATCATCGCCCTATCCCATAATATCTCAATAGA
>JAUQYS020000059.1:0-2595 GCA_030587585.2 Candidatus Njordarchaeota archaeon | reverse complement strand
TCTGTGAATAAATACACCCATAATAAAGGCCGAAATCAGACCTATAAGCACTAGAAAAACAGAAAATATGTCCAAGTATGGAAAAGCAAACGTCTCAGGAGAAAACAACGAGTACGTAATAAAGGAGGCTAACCCGCCTATAAAAGTTGCAACCCCTGCGGCTTTTTGACGATTTCTTGTTTTCTTCTTTATAATTAGATACAATATAAGACCAAAAATCGAGCAAAGCAGGGCATAAAAACAAGCAAAAAATATCTTTAGTAGTGATAGAGAAAGGAATATAAATGTTTCACCACCAACTAATAAATGCTGCAAATAGAGCATTATTGGAATGAGAGCTATTAGTGTCATAGCTAAAACTATCTTGAAGAAAAAACCTTTGTCGAAAACATCTATTCTCTGCCATTTACGTAGAATCAGCAACATTAAGAACACTGGCGCATATATAGATACTAGAGCTGGCACAACGATATACAAAAACAGCATTCATCGCACCCATTTTGAGTAAAATAATCTAAATGACAAAATTTTATAAAAAAAGAATGTTCTTTTAACAAATCCATATTGTTTTTTATGTTGTCTCTTTTCTGCTTCTTCTTTTTCTCAATACTACGATTATTGCTATCGCAGCTATTAACACTACAGCCACGACGAGCACTATGGTAAAGTCACTACTGATCAGTTCATTTTTGGGCTCCGATGCTATTATCCACGTATTCTTTGTGTATCCATATTGATTAGCCGCAATGACTGTTATGTTTGTGTTGCTCTCTACTGTTATTGTTATCTGAGATTGATCACTGTTTATATCGGTTTTTATCTGAGAAGCATTTTTATACCAAGTTATGTTGGATTCTTCGTCCAATATTATCTCGAAAGATATTTGGTCGTTTATATATGCATTAATCTCGGTTGTGTTAGGATATTTATTTATTATTATGGGTGGTCCTACTATTGTTATATTCCATGATATTTCTCTGGATCCCACATTATTGGTTATTATGGCTGTTAAATTCCAGATTCCCTTATTCGCAGTAAAGTTTAGTTCTGAGACTTTTTTTGATGTGTCTGTTTTTAGCTGTGTATTATTTTTGTACCATGTAATGGTGGCTGCATCTAGTAGCGATATTCTAAACATGATATATTGGTTTTCTTCTATTTGAAGATTTTTTTCTGTCGGTGAGTAGGACAGTATTTGTGGCCTAAAATACATGGATACTTCCCTAATCAGTGGATAAGGATCTATACCCATATAGGGAGTATCACCAATACCGTCATTATTTCCGTCGGTTCCGTTATAATCGCTCCAGTAATTGCCCATATAGCCATAATGAGATATTCCCATATACGTATATTCTATTCTTTGTGGAGAAGCAAAAATATTTCCAGTCGAGTCATCGATATCCACATTTACATCGTTAATTAGTGTGTTTAGATATATCCTACTATTATTTGCCGACGAGATATCAATACCAGAAAGGCTACTATCAATAATTCTATTGTTGAAAATCTCATTGTTGTTTGATGCTACGAGACCTATACCGTAAGTGTTTCCTTCTATCGTATTATTTCTTATCTTGCTGTTATGTGTTTCTTGAAACTCTACTCCAATACTGGAATAAGACAGATTGGAATTCCTAACGGTGATGTTTTCGCACTTTACGGCGATTACCTGTCCAGCATTTTCTATGATTTCATTGTTTTGGTTTTCTAGATAAACTATTGGTTTATTGTTCACAGTATTTGAGTCTACAGTATTATTATAAGACAAGAAAACACCCATACCACAGCGATAAAAACTATTATCAATGATTTCGTTGTAGCTAGATATGTTCAGCAATAGACCACCATATGTCGCGTAGCTTATGGTGTTTTGCGATATGGCGTTCCAAGTAGAGTAGTTGAGGCCTATTGAGAGAAATCCTCCCGAAATCTCATTGTTTACTATTGTGTTGTTATTGGAATATGAAAAACCTATTCCACCATAGTTGTTTTCTAAGATGTTGTTGCTTATTATGGCTTTACTGGATAGATGTATGCCTATGCCGATAAGACTGCTATCTATGTCGTTATCCTGTATTATGCTATTCTCTGTGGAGTAATATGCAATGCCAATACTATTATTATTAAAGTAGCTATTGCGGATTATTATTTGTGAACTATTAGCGAACATAGCGCCACAGTATATGTTGTTATAGAACGTATTGGAGTCAGTAACTATCATATTGGAATAATTACAATATATCCCAAACTCATTGTCCTGCATATTGTTCCCAGAGATCTCTATACTATTAGCATATCCAAAGGCGAATGCTGCTGTGTTATCCTTCACATAGTTCTGGATTATTCTGCTCTGATTCACATTATAGAACTCTACAGCGAGAGACGTATTAATAAAGCTTATACCCGAAACAGTTATGTTTCTGCAGTTAATCGCTATAACCTCCCCTGCGTCGTATATGGTTCTGTCCGCCTCGTTTTCGAGGTATATGAGTGGCTTATTATTCACTGTGGTATCAGTGAAAATATTGTCGAAAGAATGATATGCAACAACTCCACATTTAATCATGGATATGTTATCAAAGAAACTATTGT
>JAUQYS020000013.1:0-3653 GCA_030587585.2 Candidatus Njordarchaeota archaeon | reverse complement strand
TATCTAAGCCATTAAAATAGCCTATAACATAACTATATTCCGTGTTTGGAGATAGACCTCCAATATTTACATGAAATATGTCCCCATCCTGTGTTATGTTTATTATTTTTCTAAATGTTTCATTCCATATTATTATGTATGGCCTCCTTACTTGATCCCAACGCCAACTTATAGTTATTGATGTTCGCGGATCGTCCGTCCAAGACAGCCATATAGCACTCCAAGATCTGTCCGAACCTCTAACAACGCCCAAAACTATTGGAGAAAAAATTATACCAAATATAATACCCACAAACACGGCCTTCTTGATAAATAAGACTATTTCTGCTTGTTTCTTCATGAAGCATCAACTTTTCTTTGTTCTAAAACAATTACAGAAACTTTACCTATCTTTGATACTATCCCTTCAAATTTCTCTATCGATTTTCCAAAATATGGTTTCGAAACAACCAACGCACCAAGCATATATCCACAAACCATGCAAAAAGCTGGCACATATCCCATAGCGATAGCATATAAAAATAATTTTAGGGCCATATCAGGGTTCTTTACTATGCTCAAGAGTTCCCAATACATAGGTGCCAAAGCAGCTATTGATCCCATCCCTACTATTATTAACAATATCAATTGTAGAAGCTTACTCGGATAACTCATAGTCAAATTATCTTTGAAAGACCTAACACTCGATAAATCACGTATAATACATGGCGCTATAAGAAAAACAAGCAAATATGGCATCGCTGAGAGCATTATTCCCCCCGCAGCCAAATAGTATGTTATCATATCCTTAGAGCCAAGCGTGGTCATAATCCTAACCAATATAATTGCTGGCCCAAAAAGTGTATAGCTATACAGAAAAACAGACAAAAATGACAATTTAGGTCTCCTAGATAATATAACAATATTCGACACTCTAAGCTTTTTTTCAATAGAAACCTCAAATCCAAACAGCGGAGCAACAATAAATACCACGACGGGAATAGAAATTATCCCTATAGATATTCCCATAAAAAACCTTGAAAGCGACACGAGAAAAATATAAGTATTCAATAAGCGGAAAATATCCCCAGACTTTTGGGCCTTCGCTATCATACTGGGATAAAGATGATCAAAGAATACAGCCAAAATCATCGAAACAATCGCAATAATTACCATTAATAACAATCTACTCCGTGCCATCTCGAACTACCCTACATCTATCTGAAAAACCAAAAAATGAAAACGACTACTCAACTCGCGCTTTTGGTTCTCTCTCAATAATCAGAAATTTTCCGCGTATATCCACAACATACGCATAGTCTCCCTTCTTGAAGGAGCTCGTAACAGAAAAAGCTTTCCAAAGTTCACCGCGATACCTAACATATCCCGATTCCGTAGGTGTTATATCATCCAGAACTTCACAGAGTCCACCAATCATAGGTATTGGAGACTCAATATGATCAACAACCGGTGCGGGAATTATTTTTTTTGAGTATTTAAGTATAAAAAACATTATGACCACGGTCGCTATTATCGCCACAACCCCTATTATCAACGAAACCAATGTCGCATGAGAAACCAACACAAGCAAAAATATCAAAAACACCAAAATAAGAAAAGCAGAAAAAATACTAACAATATCCATTTCCATCCCTACTTCTTACTTTTCCTAAGCGCCATAGCAGCCAATATTGACTGTTCCATAGCACCGAACGTTGTGGGGTAAAGCAAAATAGTATTCTTCTCTTTTGCAACCTCAACAAGCGTCGTAAGCTCCCTAAGTCTCAAAGCTATAGGATTCTCAACATAAAATCTCGCAGCCTCAGACATTATCTCGGCAGCCTGCCGCTCACCCTCAGCACTAATGATCTTCGCTCGTCTCTCTCTTTCAGCTTCGGCCTGCATGGCTAGTGCGCGGACCATATTTTCGGGTAGGTATATCTGTTGTAGGGCTACAGAAATAACTTTTATGCCCCAGTCTCCTACGGCGCGGTCTACTTCTCCTTGGATTATTTTCGCCATTTCTTCTCTTTTTTGTAGTATTTCGTCGAGTTCGTGTATTCCTAGTACTTCTCGTAGGTTTGCTTGTCCATACTGGAATAGTAGTCTAGGGACATTTTTTACTGTGATGAATGCTTTTCCGGGGTCGAGTACTCTATAGATTATGACCGCGTCTACTTTTATGTTTATGTTGTCTTTTGTTAGTACTTCTTGGGCAGGTATGTCTATTGTTTGGACTCTGAGATCGAAGCGAAATACTTTGTCGAGAAATACGTCTATGAATATTGGTCCTGGGCCTTTGAGGCCTATGTATTTTCCGAGTCTTAGTACTGCTGCCCGTTCGTACTGTGGTATGATTTTTATGCCAGCAAAAATAAATGGTAATCCTCCAAATAAAAACGCAACGATAGCTGCCATTACAATGACGTCTATGGTTAGAGGCCCACCTACTGACAGCATTAGGGCAATTAGGAGCCATAAAAATAGTGTTATCAAAAATGGTGTTATTATCATCTAAATCACCTACTTATAGATTAATGCTTGATGTTGTTTTAAAAGTTTTAGCTATTTTAGTCGAGAAATTTTCGATGGTGGGTTTTAGATGGGATTTATCTTATTCTGTTATTATGGCTGGGAGAAATTTGATCATTTCGACGCCGACTATGTTTTCTATATCGCTAATTAGGTCTGATATGTTTTTTGCTGGTCCTTTGGTCATGATTACTTCTAGGCACATATCATGGGACACATGAAAATGTGTTGTAGATATAATCTCTCCAATAAATTCGTGCTGTACGTCTAATAGTTTTTTTACTGTTTCTCCTTTTTTTTCGTTGTAGATGATTATGATTAGTCCTATTACTTTCTTTTTTTCTGCAAGCCATAGTCTCTCTGTTACATAGCTCCTTACTGCCTCAGCTATGATTTTGGATCGGCTTTTGACTCCGAACTTCTCCATATATCTGTCCATGAGTTCCATTACGTCTTTAGGTAACGATACGCCAGTTTTCAATCGTCTTGTCCCACTCATTTCTTAATACACCTTGATTTTATTTATAAAAAAATTAAAAATAGCGTGAATATCATGAATAAGATTATCATAGCAACAGATGTCGACGGCACTCTTACCGATAAAAGAAGAAGAATAAATCTTAAATCTATTAGAATACTTAGATCTCTTCAAAAGAGAGGAGTCGAGATTATTTTAGTTTCTAGCCACGCATTTCCAGCGATGAGTGCATTGGGAACTTATTTGGGATTTAGGCTTATTGTCGCCGAAACTGGTGCATGTGGGGGATATCCTTGGAACCCTATATTTGTCGAAAAAACACCTAGCCCAGAAAAAATAATTACTATTGCGAGAAATCTTGGCTTTAGACCAACACCATCTAACCCTTTTAGACTTGCTGATATATCTCTTTTTCCGCCATCAGAAAACATACATGACTCATTGCGTCGCCTAAAAAATGCGTTAGACAAATTCAACGTCGACATATACTATTCGGGATTTGCGGTCCATATAGTAAAAAAAACAGTAAACAAGGGTATAGGACTAAGAAAGCTTTTAGAAAAAGTAGATCTGCGTGGGAAAATAATCGCCATCGGTGATGGACTAAATGATGTTCCATTATTCAAAATTGCTGATCTTTCTGTGACTGCTACTAACTCTCCAG
>JAUQYS020000428.1:0-2217 GCA_030587585.2 Candidatus Njordarchaeota archaeon | reverse complement strand
TATTCTCAAAAATTTTGGATGGCATTAAATATATCTTGCCACGATGTTCTTCTTGGATTGAAATGTAATAATACTAGCTTTATTTTGCTCACATACTTAACAAAATTTATGTCTTGCGTTACTAATATACTGCCACTGTTAATTACATGTCTCAATACATCCATATCACTGGATCCTCTACCTAATGCATTCTGCACAGTGTTGCATGTTCTAGAGACGTTAAGAAAAATGTTACATAGCATAGGATTTATATTTTCATCCAAGAGGAAGCTGCATGCCAAGTAGTGGCACCTACTGAACTGCGAGAGCTTTTTTACGCTTTTCTTTTATAGTTTCTAAAGATTCCTTCTTTAGCTTTTTTAGAAGATTATATTCTTCTAGCTCTATCTGGTTTAGGGGCCTCACAATCTTGGGGAGGCTCTTAGCAAAGACGCTAATTTCTTCCTCACTTAGGCATTTAGCTTCTTCCCTGAGGATATCTTGCAGGAGCTCTTTATCTATATTATCAATTTTTATGTACTTGCGGCTGAGTTTTATATAGGGAATACCATCTATGTATCTTATTCGGAGCCTTAATTTTTTTAGAAGACTATGTATGCATTTAACTTTCTGGAGATTATTCTCAATGAGCTCCAAAACTTCTAGTTTGTCGGAGAGCGTAGGATAAGCATTCACCATTTCACGGATACTCCATCCAGCCTCAATATGACTTAAAACCATGTAAAGCCCGATACGGGTTCCTTTAAGTGTGGTTTTCCCTGATAACTTTAAAGGGTTTATTTCTAGGCTTTCAAGGATACGCAAAAAATTCTCAATACTCATCATAGGGCACCACTAAGTAAAACAATAGAAAATATAAAAAGAAAATAACTAAATAAAGTAAACAAAAATCTTTAATTTTGTCTCGTCCTTCTTTATTTTTGTGGTTTTTTAAGGTCTTCTACAGCCCAGCAATTTTCCGTTAATCATTATCTCGGAAGGCACCAGTGATATAGATTCCCCAAAATCTGGACATGAGAATCTCTCCACACATGCACCGTCCTTTCCCGTATAATGGTCGCTTCTTCACTTTTTGCTCCACATTTGAAACATATTACCTCTATGATGACTCTACATTCGCCGCATACTATGACGAGAACTCCTCATCATGCTGTTTGATCTTTCCCGCAACTATACTTTCTCTCAGACGCCTGCACCCGCCCACATATACCATAAAAAACTGACACTGAAAGTGGATTAGTAGCACATGGTTTTTGTTGAAGCTTTGCAGAGTGACCCTCAGTCAGAATCAACAAACAAAAACCGTAGATAGTCTCCAGAAAACAAAAATCAGCCAGAATCACAAGAGGATCCCAATATCCATCTAAGCAACATATAATACAGCACAAACCCACAAACAACACCACCAACAAACCACAAATACGGATAATAATACGGCCAACACATAGCAACATAGAGCCACCAAAAAATCCTCCAAAAAAGAAACAAAACAAACACAGCAACACCCAAAAGAACCACAATACTGCGCCCCCCACATCTCCAGTACCACCGCGAAAGAGCGGCAAAACCACCAACAAAGAAACTATCAAAAAAAATTATGAAGAAAAGCTGCCACTGAAACCAGCTCAATTCTTCTCCCTCACTAACCTAGGACAGTAAATTGGAAGCGCAATGAACAAGACTATGAACGAAAGCCAATAGACATAGCTATCAATCTCATGCGGAGCCTCCTCAACAAAAAACCTCAACACAACACCATCAGCCTCCACATATTTAACCCCAAATATTTCTAGTCTAAATGTGAAGTAGCCCCAGCACACATCGGCACCATCCACAGTCTCCTCACCTAGCCTCAGATATGTTCCTGGGGCAAAATAAAGCACCACACATCTCTGATACCCAACCCAATTCCTTATGTAGGGAACATAGGGCTCCTCGCCAATTGTATAGAAATAATTCTCTCCATCCTCGACAGGATCTAAGTACCCCCTAATATTGCCAGATACCACCTTCCAAGTACTAGTTTTTCCGGAGTCAGAATCACAATCCACACCATACGGCACAACACGAGCATTCCCAAACTCATCCACAGCCCAAACAATAACGTAGTATTTCTCTGGCTCCCAATCACTAAACGTTATGGTACCATTAACATACGCATGCCTGTCATCACTCCTAACAAGCCAACCAAAACCAACAACACCATCACCAGAAACA
>JAUQYS020000394.1:0-2445 GCA_030587585.2 Candidatus Njordarchaeota archaeon | reverse complement strand
CAGATGTAGTTAATCAATACCAAGCAAAGAAAAGAAAACAAGGAATACTAATACAGCTAGGAGAAAAAGAAATTTATGGTTTATTTGTTTTTTCTGTTTTTCTTTTTTCGTTTTTGTTGTTCGTTTTTGATCCGTTCAGAAATTACGTTGGCGTAGTCGTCTTCCATAAGGTTTTCTAGCCGACCTCCTCCATCCCAGTAGTTTCTTAGTCTTTGGAATCTTGTGATGCACACTTCGAAGGCGACTTTGTAGCCTATCAATTTTGGGATTTGTCTAAGTATTGTGCTGTCCAGCATTACTGATAGCACTATTTTTATGTCATATTTCCCAATGTGCTTTTTTAGTATTTTTCTTAGTTCTCTAATCTCTTTTTCTTTTTCTGTTGTGTCTGATAGGCCTATCCTAGTCATGTCCTTGAAGATTTTTTCGGCCCGAGATACTAGTTCTGGAATTTCTAGTACGTATATCCCAACCATTAATAGGGCATCCTCTAGCATATCATCCCAAGATCCTGGAACCCAAGACACTTTACGATTGCCAACAGATATACTCCTATCAACTATCCCAAAGGGTCCAGGGATAGGCCCCTCTCTGAGCCGAATTAGGGTTAATGATGGACAGTCATTTTCCCAGAAAAATATGATGTGAGTAGGAATTATTCCTCCATGATATGGGTGCGTGCCTCCAATGAGCATAGTTGATGTGATTGTCCCCATAACGACCACCTCTATATTTCCAAGCTAACCATTTTTCTGTGCCCCAAATCTTCGCTATCAGGTCCTCTGTGAATACCAAGCATTTGACTATATGTGGATAGTATTGATTCTGCAAGTGCCTCTGCTGTTTTCTCCAAATTCTTTCTTTTTCTGAGATCTCTGTCAACCTCTATCTGTATCGCGTATACATTCTTATTTTTGCTATGTTCACTAACTGTGAATCCCCCTATAAGTTCTCTGTCGATAGCAACTCTGAACCCATGTCTTATCAAGATTTTTCGGACATTTTCAGAGACCTCTGTGTTTCTATGAATAGTTTCTCCATATAGTGTTCCCAATTCGATGTTTCTTCCTTCTCTTTTGGCCATGCCATGTATATCAATCAGAAGCATCTTTTCGTACCTCTCTACTATTCTTCTTATTTCTTTATGGTATTCTTTGGCGATGGAGTTGGATAAAGAATATTGTCGGTTTAGATCGACAAAGGATCTATGTATCCTAGCCAATATAACATTTGGAACGACTCTATTTCTACTGAGCTCATATATTTTTTCGCTAACAAGGCTTGCCAACTCAAAAGTATTCTCATCGGCATATGCTTCTGTTTTTCTATTTATACTTGTAGGCCTATAGTATCCTCCATGTGGTGCCGTGATTAGTATTCCAGA
Source organism: Candidatus Njordarchaeota archaeon (assembly GCA_030587585.2). Lineage (GTDB taxonomy): Archaea > Asgardarchaeota > Njordarchaeia > Njordarchaeales > Panguiarchaeaceae > Panguiarchaeum. Next base: position 1,061 of record JAUQYS020000394.1, on the reverse strand, counting down.
ATTACCTCTCAGAATATCAAAGTATCCTTTTCTCTGATACCAAAATATCTTACCAGAACTAACAAATATTTCGCCATACAACATTGATGGTAGAGATAAACCACTTATTTTCCGATGCATATACATCCTGACACGCAGAGTAGGACTAAGAGGATAATTCTCTATGACGGATCCCTCTGCTTCCACCTTCGTATATCCCGCACCCAGCTCAACGTTGTCGATTCTCGCTTCTATAGATCTCGGAGAATTTAGGTATGTGACACCAACAACATTTTCTGATCCTGACTTCACAGCATATGGTAAGCCATTATATATAAGCTCAAAACCTAGAACAGCGGTCTTTACCCATAAATAATCATCCAGATCTCCCCACCCCGTATGAATTGAGCCTTCTGGAGTAATATATCTCGGAAGTAAAGTCCCATAGACAAATAATCCGTCAGAAAAGAACTCTGTCTCAATTTCTTCTTCCCCGCATCCTAGCTCTGTGAATACATATTTGGAGACCATAAAATCTCTCCCAGAAGGCTTTGGCCTCATTAGATGATTATACGCGATCACAGGTACGATAAGCCCCTTTCTCCGCTCTTTGTACCACACTAATGCTAGCTTATTATGAAAATGCCTTAATTTATCCCCAACAATGATGGCTGGGGAATCTTCAAGAACAGATTTTATATCCATACATTCACCACCTTTAATAATTTTTTCCTATAATATTTAGTTCGTTCAGTTAATTTCAGTCTTTGTTAGGTGAACAAGATTCCACGCCGTGTGAGGTCTTTAGAACGTAGGTTTGATCAGATATTGACAATATTATACTTCGGATCTTTACGGCAACGAGAATTGAAAGAAATAATAGGAATATCTCAATCGTGGATGAGCGAGCTTCTAGCAGAAATGGAGAAACAAGGCCTAATATATAGAGAACCCGCCGGGAAGACCAATATAGTAAAAATAACCGAAAAAGGAAAAAAATGCATCCTAAGAAGCACACGATCCTCAATAGAGGACATAAAATCACTAATAAACAAAATGCTGGGGCAATCCAGAACAATAGA
>JAUQYS020000033.1:0-3362 GCA_030587585.2 Candidatus Njordarchaeota archaeon | reverse complement strand
TCTTTTTCTATATTTAGGTTTCTCAGAAATATTATTGCAATATTAAATCCTTTTGTTTAGATTATTGCGTGTGGTAAATGAGCAATGATGGAAAATACTGTGCTTAAAAAAATTGTGAATATACTTAAAGAATATACTTTGGATGAGATTCTGGAATTTGAAGAAAAATTTGATCCTCAATTCGAGGCACTAAAAAGACTATACGAGAAGATAGAAGAAAGCGATATTTTTATTACATTGGTTTGTCTTAATGCTCTGGTTTGTTATCAGCTTAACTGTAGAGGCGAGGAATATTGGTGGGAGTTTTCCAATTTTTTTGTTTCTGCCAGAATAGACCGTCCGAAATTATTAAATAGTATGATAGAGTTTTTAAGACAATCAAGATGCAACAAGCGACTTTTAAACCAAAAAATACGGCGAATTGAAAAAGCATATACTTTAGTTCAACACTTTTCCAAAAAAATTAATTGGCTTATCGAAAACCAGGCAAGAGTCGCCGAAAAACTTTCCAAAGTGTTAAACACAAGAAAAAATGCTAAAACCATAGTTTTTACTGTAAAAATGCTAAACTACGCGCTCAGAATTATAACAGGTAAGAAAATCGTAGCACCGTTTGATGTGGATATTCCTCTTGACAGTAGAATAAAAGCAATATCTGAAAGTCTTAGAGTGAAGTCCCCAATAAATTTTTGGCGCAGTGTATCGAGAATCACAAATATTCCGCCCCTACACATAGATTCTTTACTTTGGGTTGGTTATAGAATCATAGAAAACAGAAAAGACATAAATAATCCAAAGCTAGCTAATTTACTAAAATTTGTCGTAAAAAGGTGAACTATCACATTTTCTGAGGCATGTCTTTGTCATTGAGATGGATCCTTAAAGTAAAACTTTAAAACTCTTATACGTTTTAGCGTATTTCCTAAAATAGCAATATCCTAACTATTATAAAAGATAATTTTTTTATATGATCGGTTGGAATCTATCTTGGTGCATATTCGTGGTAGATTCGATTAGTTCTTCTGACTATAGAAAAATGACCTCAAAACTAAACGACCATATAAAGACTAGAGACAAAGCCAGCAATATCAAGGCAATCTTAAAATCAAAAATTGAAGAAGTAGAGGAAGAATCAACACAAGAAAAAGTAGAAGAACTAAACAAAATAGTAGAAGATGCCAAAAATACGCTAGCTGAGCTAGAGCGACATATTGGAATGATAGAAGACGCCATAAAAAAGGAGAGAGCTGTCTTGGAAACCCTAAGGACATTGATATTTGTCAGAAAAATATCCGTAGTTCTCGGAGGATTTCTACTCTTCTTTGGAGGAGTAATGTTAACTTTTAGTATTCTTCTTGTTACAAATATTGTTAGTCTTCCTCTAATCCCCTCAACTCAGATGTTTATTGGGATATTATGGCTGTTTACGAGCATATTGATAGTTTTTTCGGGGGCTATGCATCAAGCAGTATAGGTTATAAATATGGCTGAGAAAAGAACAATAAGGTTTTGGGAAGTAATAGCGATAGGTATTGGGGGCACCATAGGACCATCGATGTTCGTTCTCATTGGTTTCGCTGCAGGAATGGCACATCAATATGTTTTCGTATCGTTAATATTGGCGGGGATAATTGCCTTGTTTATGGGTTTTAATTATGCTGAACTCGCAACAACTTTTCCTGAGATGGGTGGGGGGTATTTCTATATCAAAGAAGCATTTGGGGGATTTACAGCATATTTTGCTGGTCTGTCTCTTTGGATAGGCTACATAACATATGCCGCTGTATGTGCTCTCGGATTCAGTTTTCTTTTCTCTATATTATATCCGGTAAATCCCATAATATTGTCATCATTGATTGTAATATTGTTTTTTATAGTAAATATACGTGGGACACATTCGAGTACAAAAGTCCAGGTGATACTTGTATCGATTTTGGTTATGACTTTTTCTTTGATAATATATTCTGGGCTTAGCTACTTTCATCCAGATATTTTTTCTGTGAAGGATTTTGCTTTCAACATAGGAGGGATTTTTAAGGCAACAGCGTTTTTATCAATAGCATATTTTGGTTTTGAGCCTATTGGAGTACTTGCGGGGGGCGTAAAGGATCCCGAAAAAACGATTCCCTTAGGAATAATAATTTCTATAGTCTCCTGCATATTAATATACTCTCTTACTGCGCTGATATCTGTTGTTGTAGTAGATTGGAGATCATTATCTAAATCCCCGACACCACTAGTCTTAGTTGCTACGCGATCTATCGGTAATATCGGAATGCTTGTTGTCTGTATAGCTGGTCTTGTTGCCACGCTGACATCAATTAATGTTTCTATGTCATCTGCCGCTCATCTATTCTATGCTATGGCGAAGGATTACTATTTTCCAGAGAAATTTGCGAGTCTTCATAAGAAGTATGGTACTCCAATTTATTCGTTATTACTTACTACTCTATTTATCGAAATGTTCGTGGTTTCTGGTATGGTCGAATATATTACCCATCTAGCTGACTTTGGCGTTTTAATAGCCTTATCGATCGTCAATATAAGCACATATACACTAAGAAAGAAAAGGGTAGATGTTAGGAGACCATTCAGAGTACCACTATTTCCTTGGCTACCTATAGGATCAAGTATACTTACGATTTTTCTTGCTTTTATTCTTGAGACCACAGCAATAATAATGTGGTTTGGGATGCTTTTCAGCATATCAGTTATTTACCTAGTTAATAATCTTACCCCCGAAAAAAGAAAGTTTACATTGGGCGGATTTCTCTTTGCTGGTGCCTCTCTATTAGTGCTCTGTTATGGCCAACTTAGCTTGGAAACAGCCGCAGCGTCTCTTGCACCATTAGTTACGGCGATAAATATTATACTTATTGTTGAGACAATATTGCTTATCCTAGCGGGAATAGTAATAATATTTCCACTACAAGCGATATTTTTATCGATAAAATTAGGAAAAGAAATAGTCTATGTACCTTCCGAAAAAATAAGCAAGATATCCGAAATTTTTGATGACGGTCTCGGAATACTTCTAATATCTATGGGGATTATCAATATGTTTATATTCTACACAATATTGCACGGATTGGTTAGTGTTGTATGTCCTGTGGAGGCAGAATCTTTGTATAATGCTTTTTTCATTGTTATACTAATAATATCGGGGCTATTTGAGGTTATGATAGGGACATTTTTGGTTAGGCGAAGATATCGGCTCAAAAAAGAAGAATGATTTTTTGCTTTTTATTGAATATAAATCCTTTTAATGTAATGTTATGGAGTGTTTTTCGTGCAATACAAGGATCTTAAACATTTAGAACCTTTTTTGTTAGAAAAATTCGACCCAAACGTTGTGTATATGA
>JAUQYS020000297.1:0-4524 GCA_030587585.2 Candidatus Njordarchaeota archaeon | reverse complement strand
ATATTTATAAAGATTCCATAGATACTTAGAAAAAGAGATAGTACCAATACAATTAGAGAGATCTTCTTGCTGAATTCTACTACTTTTTTCTTCCATAAGATTATCATTATTGAAGACGCTAAAAGACCTCCGAACGATATCATCAATCCTATATTCATCCCAAGAGACATAAAAATATCCACTCTATATGCCCCATATATTATCAACCCAATAATTATTCCCAACAACGCCAGTATACCGAGGGACCTATCAAAGTTGGGTCTAGGCTTTTTATCCTTATATCTTTTTGCTATCCCCCCAACCTTCCTTATTCCCATTAGCTTTCTAATCTTATTAAGAGTATTTTCTATCTGTTCATAATCATTAATTATTTCATCTGATATCATCGGGAATTGTATTTCTGCTGGTTCTTTTGGAATTATTTCTATAGATTTCGTTTTTTCTGTAGTCTCAGTCGATTCTCCCATCTCCTCGGCTGCAACTTTTATGCCTAATTCTTTTTTGTATGCCGTCCCAACCACCTGAGATTTCGATAGTATCATAAGTGATGTTTTACTGAAAATTAAAACCAACAAAAACACGACCGAGCCGCATATTATTATAACATTTAATTGATTTAACAATATATTCTGGATATCATTGTTAAGATTATTACCCGCGGCTGTTGCCGATGTTGTTGCCGATGCTGAAGTCTGCGAAATAGGATACTCGAAAAACACTGTTCCCTCATATTTTTGATTATTTGTTGCATAAGCTACGCGCATCCCCGCACATATCTCGTTATTATAAATTGTGATGCCCGCTGGAAAACACGTAGAAACATTGTTTTCTTCTCTGAACTGACTGTTATTATCATAAATGTTAAGGAGCCATTGTTTGGAACCATCAAAACCAATACAATATACATCAAAAGCACTATCATAGACTAATATTTCTCCCTCGCATATTGCCATGTCAGCTATATCGTAGATACTACCCTGATAGTTTGGTGGTGGTGTTAGAGTTACATTCATAAGAACATTGGATAACTCTGAATCAAGCTTAAGTACCCCCGCACTAAGATTCACAGGATTAAAATATCCAACCCAAAAATCAGAACCATCAACAACCAACGATCGGAGTAGAGTATTATTTGGAAAAGTAATATTTATCGATCTTTTCTCTATAACTGCAAGATTATCATCAAGGACTATAATCTCATACGTTCCAGAACGCACATATGCAAGAATATAAAAATTATTATACCAATCAAACCCCATACAGATCTCACTAGACATATTGAAAAGGTCGCTTGATATAATGATTCCTGAACGGATATCTATATGACTAATATTAAGATCTGTTCCAATCTGCCTTGCTCCTACAAGTCCTTTAGAATCTGTAGCCAGAAAATCGATAGAAAAATCCTTAAAAATTATGTTGTCTTGTTGTTCCTGAGATCCAACACCACACATAGTCAGGCCAAAAATTGGCAAAACGAACAATAAAATAAACATAAGCTTCGTTATATTTCTCATCAAAATCACCATGCCCAGCTGTTGTTGTTTTTGTGGACATTCATAGACAATTAATGGTAAATAAAGCATATAAAGCCTTCGATTATCTCAAAAAATATTGACTCTACAAGCACCACCAGAATATCCCCAAACCCACAAAACAATCTTCACCAAAACAAAAATTTTGTTATAATCCCTCACAAAATTTTTGTTTAGTTTTTCGATTTTTCTTTTTTTCTTCTATAAAATTTATAATAATTTAGTATTGGGTGACATCTATGGGCAAGCGAAAAAGAAAAGTTATTAAGATGGATGGTAGCGTCGAGGAATATCAGCGCCAAAAACTCGTTTCTAGTCTTATGAGTGCTGGAGCTCCCGAAGATGTAGCCAATAAAATTGCTGATAAAATCGAGGAAAAAATTTCTGAACGAGAAGAAATTACTACTAGGGAACTAAGAGAGCAAGCTCTTGAAGAACTGGGGAAAGAAAATCCTGAATGGAAGGACAACTGGGTTTTTTATGATCGGATAGTAAAAGGAAGAGTAACATATGAGAGAGGCAAATTCGTGGTGATAAAGAGAGGAAAATTATATCTCGGTAGGGAGGTAAGAGATATTGGAGAACCTGGCTTATCTGATTTAGAAGAGGTTAAGGGTATTTTAAGAGAGCTAGAAGAAGACCTTGAGCATGGAATTTCGCGACGAACAATAGCCAGCAGGACATATGTGCTCTACATGGCTGTTCTCAGAAATAAGAAAATGGATCCAGAAACAAAGAAAAAGGCCATAGACCTCATAAATGAGTTCAGAAAGAAAAACGGTTGGAAGCCTTTTGTTCCTAAGAAACCGATACAATAATCTTTTTTGTCGTGGTGCTAAGTGCCATCAAGATTCATAAAAAAAGTAAAACACAGAATCCCTTGGGTCTCACATATAGTAAATGCATCAAACGCAAAAGAATTAAACCATGAACCAAATGTCCTAACAAGAGTAGACAAAACCAATATATGTATCCTCTGCAGAGGAACAAAAAATCTTTGTAAAAAGGAAATATGCCCTGTGCTGCAAAAAGCAAAGATATTAAGACCCATAGCATCTAGTTCTCTTAGGCATATCGATGGTTCATCTCCACCAGAAATATTTGTTGGACGCATAGGATACCCAAAAGTATTTGTGGGACCACTATTACATAAATCAAAACGAGACATAACAAGCTATTCCATACCTGAGGCTTGGAGATTTTCGAATATTGAAGAATTTTTGGATATGAGACTATCACTAATCAGAGGTATGGTAAGAGCAGATATAAGAAAAACAACAAACAGAAAAATATATGACTATCTCGTGGAGACTATCCTCTCCAAAAGAGCATTTTTTGCATATGCTGAATTTTTTAGGATCAATAAAAAAGTATTAGTCGATTACTATGTTCAGCCGATGGGTATCAGCGGCAAGATAAAAAAACTTGAGATAAGTCCCTCAGGATCTGTTAGGCTATTAGAAAAAGTATATTATGATGACGATCTTGGAGCTAATAGAGCAATGTATTATTTGTATGAAAATGGAATCCTGGTTTCAAGGATCATACAGGGATTAAGTGCAGGGATGTTTGGGCTACCCTTCCAGAGACGTTTAGTCCCTACTAGGTGGAGTATCACAGCTGTTGATTGTATTATATCCAAGCGACTTCGAGATGAAATAATTAAGTATAATCCATCGATAAGCGAATATCTTGTCTTCGAATATGATGGACTTGGAGACAAATTTTTGATACTTATGTTTCCGGGATCATGGATATATGAATTTATCGAAATCTGGTGGCCCGGTTCATCTTGGAACTTCTTCGGAAAAAGCATAGCGATCGGAGGAGACTACGAGCTCCATTGGGGAAGAAAAACCTACGCGAGCATCGGTGGATGCTATTATGCTACGAGACTCGCAGTAACCGAATATTTAAAGAATATTAAGAGAAAATCTGGAGTCCTTGTTATTAGAGAAGCCTATTCCGAGCACTATATGCCGATCGGAGTTTGGTATGTTAGAGAAAGTATAAGGAGAGCTCTAAGAAAAAAACCAATAATTTTTAAGGATCTTGATTCTGCTTTGAGGTACATACTATCAAGAATAAAAGCACCTATAAATGAGATAGAAAAAATAAGCACCATAATTAGAAACAAAAGAAAACAGAAAAAGATAGAAGATTTTTTAAAATAACTTTAAGCAAATTTCCTACTTTTTTATTCTTTTTAATACTGCTTAGAAAAAATATCACGCTTTAAAACATAATGCTTATAAATTCATTAACTTTTTTTTAGTAATGCTATCAAGTATTTATACTGGTTTTAGCTATGATAAAACTTTTGGGGATTATTGCTAGAGGCGGCGTACCTATAAGGATCCGTACATTCATGAGACTCGAAAGCGAGGAACTTATAGGTGGTATGTTGGAGGCTGTCAAGGCACTATCTTGCGCTATAGGTAGTAAAGAAGTTCGCATGCTTGACTTTGGTGAAAATAAACTTATAATAACTGAGTCAAGGAAAGGATATACTATTGTAGCTCTAGCAGAAAAAGCTGAGGAATACATAGAAGAACTTATCAAAATAATAGCTTCTGATATTGATAATTCTGATATTGAGGAAGCATCAGGGATAGTATGTGGCGATCTTACTCATAAAATTGATAACATCATAGACACGTATATTGATGAAAGATTAGATGTTGATCTTACCAAAATAATGCTGGATATCTGTGAACCACTTATAAGCTACTTCGAAAAAACAGAAAGGTATAAAAAAATAATAAAAAGCTTTCAGCATGAAATAGATGAAACGCCCGATGAAAAATGGGGCCATTTTGTAGATAGTGTTTCTGGATCTTTTTCTGATGCTTTAGATATGGCGCTTAGAGGAGATTTCGATCATGCTTGCGCTATTAGTATTAAGATTGAAGATAAAATAGCAAAGATTTTTGCTATAAAGATGGGTCTTCTTGCTCTTTCGATGACAAATACAATTGCTCCCCAGATC
>JAUQYS020000295.1:0-2294 GCA_030587585.2 Candidatus Njordarchaeota archaeon | reverse complement strand
TTCAAATCGATAGATAATTTCCCCAAACATGTTTGTCTCTAACTCCCTATACTCCCTAACTAAAATATTAGCAACATTTTCCAGATTCGAGTATATCATACTGTTCTTATCTAAAGCCCCAAAAAAGTTATGATATGCTCTAAGCTTCATCAGTGTCGAAGTATCAAAATACACCCAGATTGGTACTTCCGACCCAAACAAATCCCTGATGTCCTCTTCAAGGTCTTCTCTATCAGGAACCTTTTCAAGATTCCTATAGAAATCTGGAACACTCTCAACATGGCCTCTTTCCATAAGCTTATGCAGAACCGCCCCATCCATGTTAATTACTCCTCCTCCAAGAGAATAAAAATTGAAGGAATACTGGTATTTCTTCTTCTTATACTCGGTATAAACCGCGAGGCCGTACGAACCAATAATTTTTCCCTTTATTAGATCAATGTTTCTATGGCCCAAAAGGTCTTTCTCCGAAAATTTTTTAAGCAATTCTTTATTTTTTGAAGCTTTTCCAGCCCAAATTCATCGAAGTAGCTTCCCATCAGACCTAGAATAACAGCCCTGGCGGTCCTATGACCCAAAAAAGACGATTTCTCAAAACTAGGATTCTCACAGATAATAGAAACAGAAAGAGACTCCAAATACTCATATATATTATCCTCCGTGATCTCTGGAAATTCTTCATCAAGAAAAGATAACCTATAGGCAACATATCCGGCTACAAGAGGAGCGGATGAATGAGAACTTGAAGGACCTAAAATAGGCTTCAAAACCTGATGAATAGTCCATATTTTCCCCAAGCATAATCACCATATATCTCTTTAAGCAAAAAACCTTTTATACTTTGAACCAAAAATATAGAACACGACAACAAGAAACATAAACAACAAAACACCAACCACAAAAAAATAAATATAGATAACCTTTTAAATATCACATTTACTATTTAACACATAGCAATACACCAAAAAACCATAGGTGAAAAAACATGCCCGAAGAAATCCCAACAATATACGTCGGTAAAAAGCCTCTAATTCGCTATATGATGGCCGCTATTTCAATATTGTTGAACGAGAGACCCGAAAAACTAAAAATCAGCGCACGAGGAAGAATGATTAGCAAAGCAGTAGATGTAGCTGAAATGCTCAAAACACGATACTTGCCAGGGATCATAGAGATCGAAGCAATAAAGACTGGAACAGAAGAACTAGAAAGCCCCAATCAGCCCGGGCGCGTGAACAGAGTTAGTACTATAGAGATCATCCTTAAGCGCACTGGCGAGATCCAGATAACGAAGTAGACGACTTTTCCTATATCTCTCTTTTTTTGGTTGTTTTCTTTTTCTGGTTTATATTTCCGTTATAAATTCTCATTATCGAACTATCTTTCATTTTTGGTTGCTACTCAGCTGATTACATATCTAATAATATAAGCGAGTCAATATACGAAACAAATATCATCTATGATTTTATAATACTGTTCCTCCCCTCACTTTTAGCATGCTTTATCTTATCTGTATCGTCTTTAGTTTTGTTATTTCTTTGTTTGCTTTTATAAGCCATACATTAAGATCTTCTGCCTTTTTTATCGCATCCGGTGTAAAATGCATCGCGTAGATCGTGATAATAAATTCCTTATTTTTATATTTGGGAAAGCATTTTGCTATCTTCTTCGCTCTATTATATATCCATTCAACTACCTTTGGACCTACTCTGACTGTAGCATCACCTATAAGTACGTATCTATCTGTTACTCCAAAAAGATTTATCTCCATATTACAGATAACCTCTATCCGTGGCTCTATCGATATATTATGCTTTTCTAACCAATATTTCACATATTCTCTAGCTTCATCCTCAAGAGAAAGCATAAGACGCTCCAATGTTACCTTAACATCGGACATACTCTTATCGAGCCTAGCCACATCCCTCTTGAGCTCAGCAACATCATCCTTCAGATTAGCCACATCCCTCTTGAGCTCAGCAACATCATTTTCTATCTTTGTTACTTTCTTGTCTATGTTATCTATTTTTCTTAGATATTCCCGAAACATTTCCATTGGAACAAAGTATCGCTTTAGTATCTCGAACATTCTAAAAGCTAGTTCTGGATTTTTCTCAACTATTTCTGGTATAGCATCTATGACTCTCATCGCCAATGTCTTGATATCACTCATGATGCTCTCCATTATTATATATTTCGATTGAGTATTAAAGAATGCATCAAAAAATATGAATACTTCCAAAACCCAAAATGGGATAATACCAGAAAACACGAAATAGTATTCAAAATTCTGT
>JAUQYS020000287.1:0-3327 GCA_030587585.2 Candidatus Njordarchaeota archaeon | reverse complement strand
AATCTGGGGGCTTTCTGCGGTATTTTTTTGTAATCGCATAGACATTTTATAATATTGCTTCTTTTCGTTTTTTAAAATACTTAAATGTCTAATAGTTCTTGTCTGGATAAAAATTGGTCTTTGTGATTTTCTAAGAAAAACATATCTCGTTTAATGCATTATCCATGTGGTTGAACACTAGGGATTATGTTTAGTTCGTCAAGTTCCCGATCTACCTTAGCAACATAGGGAACATATCCGCGCGATCGGGATAGTTGAATGAAATCGTCAATTCTGTTTTTGTTTTCTCCCGAGTATCCAGAGCCGTCGTCTACATAGTCAACGACTAGAACAAATTTTCCTGATGATCTGACGCGATCTATGTATTTTGTACGTTCGTTTGTGATATCGAAGCTAAGTTTTTCTAGGCCATTATAAAATAAATCCTCAACTGCCCAGCCCGAGACCATTTCGAGTAGTGAACCATTGTCGTATTCCAATAATCTTTCCCCATTCTGAGGAACGATAATAAAGTTTTCTCCTACTTTACTTCTAGCATATTCAGATATTTCAATAATGAAGTCTATCATGAGTTCTGCTGATTCCTCTTCGAGCATGGTGAAGTTTTCGCCGTTATCTGGGTCACTCCAATACTCAAATTCATCTACCTTATCCAAATAGAGTCCCACAAATCCAGCCTCCAAGATCTTATCAACATATCTAAAAATAATAGTATGCCATTCATAATACCAATATTCAACAGCATAGCATCCCGGCCATTCAGAATTTTCGTTACCAAGCCATTTTGGTGGGTCATTATGCCAAGAATCATTCCAGTAGAATCTCCAGTCCTCAGCCTCCCCAATACTTATATATGCCAGAGGAATAATGCCAGCCTTTTTTATCATATCTATTTCCTCGGAGGTATATCTCATTTCATCAGTTCCATCCCTAGAATAATCAATGACTACTAGATCAAACTTAGATTTAGAGATCTCTACTGGGTCTGCGTTTTGGAGCTGATAGGCCCACGAACTAATAACCTTTTGTTGACGAAACAAAACAACATAAAACGTCACAAAAATGATAACAATAAACAAAAAAAGAACAATAATTTTTTTACACAATAATGAACCCGTCAAATCTCACCATAAAAACATTCTTAACGCGAATTGATCAAAATAAGCTACTAAGCACTATCTTACAATGTCTTGTTTATGTGCTCCTTCTATAGGCTTTTTTTCGTTTCAAGAATCTTAATAACACAATTTTTTTATTATCTTTATCAACATATAACAGGATTCTGTACTTTCCAATTCTTAGCCTGTAAATATTCTCGAGACCTTTAAGCTTTTTGATATCAAGATTAAAGACAAATAAAGGGTTTGTTTCAAGAATGTCAACTAGCTCCTTAACCCTCCTTCTCGTACTTTCCTCTACGTTTTTAAGATCATCTATAAACTTTTTATCGACTTCTATCCTATAAGTTTCTTCGCTTTTTTCCACGATATTCTTTCACCCGTAACCTCCTCTAAAGCTTTCTGCTCTAACTCTTCTGGCTCCTCTTCCTCAACGAACTCCAGAAGAACCTCAAATAATCTCCACCTAGCCTCGCTTTCCTTCTTAACGTACTCGATCAGGTAATCCAATTTTCGATTTATTTCCCGCAAAGTAACCTGCATAAAATTCACCAAAAAAATGAACACTCAAAAAATATATCACTATAACATAATATTAAGGCCCCCAAATATATAAAAAACATAGGCTTATATTTTATCATAAATAGAAATCGACTGCGATCAAGGGTAAAAATAGTCTAAATTGATGAAAAACAGAACAGCTAATTGTAGTCTCTACAATCTCGCTAAAAGTCTATTATCGTATATCTACAAAATTATCTCCAATACGATTAATGCATCGACTTCTAGTTTTAAGATCAAAAAATGATAAATAGTAAGAGATCAGACATATAGCATTGCCTCATGAAGAACAAAATTCTTGTCTTTTGGCACCGCATAGTATTTCCCATCAGGAGAAACAGTACCAAAAATAACAGCGCTATCAAAATCACGATCAACAATCCTAAAGTCTGGAAGACTCCAAACCTTTAGAATCTGTCCCCAATAAGCTAAGTAGCGACCATCAGGAGAAAATCTTACCATGGGAGGCCTAGACCTCGCTTCAATTGGGTACTCCTTTTCACACCACAGACTTTTTATATACTCAAAGCTTCTATTTCTAATTACCACGCCATATGAACTGACTTCTTTTCCAGCAAACAGTTCGGCCGCATCCCACTCATAAATAAAACGCGTATACGCAATATACTTATTATCGGGGGACACTGCTACTGAATATGGAGTTTTTGTATGTTCGTCTTTAACAAATTTTTTTTGGTCAGAGAAAATATCTTCTATCCATATTCTACCCGCATAGCCATCCGCAATAATTATTTTTTTGGAGTCGGGGGTGAAGGCCATCCAGCATCTTCCATAATAATCGTTATATTTTCCTTGTGTTATTATTGCTTTTTGTGATATGTCAATAATGATTAACTGATCGTTTCCTCGGAGCGCAAGGAGTCTACTATTTGGCGAAAAAACTATCGCATGAATGTGGTATCTGTTTGGGAATGTAGCGTGAGGTTCCATTTTTTCGGTGTTCCAAATTACTATTTTGTCTTTTCTGCTTGCTGTTGCTATGTATTTCGCGTTTGGTGAGAATGCATATGCTGTAACTGCAGCGTCATGAGAGAGAGTTATTTTTACTTCTCCTATCTCGGCTTTTGCTAGCCATGTGCGTATTAGCATTTTTGCTAGTGTTTGGTACGGTATTCTTAGTATTTTTGCTATTTCTGATACCTTATTATTATGATATTCTTGAGCCAGTTTTTCTAGGAAGTCGATTGATGTTATGTATCCATCGATGTTGACTGTTTTTGTTTTTGCTATTATGTTGTCGATGTCTTCTTCTAGTATTCCTACGATTTTTTCTATGCTTTTCTTGGTCATTATGGCTTTCTGTATTATTTCTCTTACCTTTTTTGCTCCGTTTTCCCAGAATTGTTGTGAGTAGAAATAGCCTTCTCTTTTTGATGGGATTGCTTCTGCTAGTAGGATATTTCCTACACTTTCTTCGTCCAACCCAGCTATTTTGGATATTTCACTTATGGTGAATACTGCTTTGCTTTGTATTATGTTTCTTACTATGTCGATTGGGCTTAGCTGTTTATCCTAAGAAAGTTCGACAGTGTTGCCCACTAGACCGGTGTGAGACTCACATAGAGAACACCCTCATGAATCGAATCGAAAACTTCATCACATGATACACTCTTCCCACATCAATGCC
>JAUQYS020000219.1:0-1591 GCA_030587585.2 Candidatus Njordarchaeota archaeon | reverse complement strand
TTCTATCTCCTCTCCAAAACCCAAGCTTATCACAGCAATAATAGAGAGTATCAACAATATCGATACAAACACTAAATGAGGAATGACTTCTTGATTAAGAATTTTGACATCATATTTTATAAACTTATGATCTACCTTCAGCTTCTCGCTATGCGGATATATAAGCTTTGCAGAAGAACCCTGAGCTTCAAATTTTACCGATTTTGATAAGTCTCTTTTCGACAGTAGAGTCACATTCCAGAGAACTGGATTATTTATTATTGCCCTATAGATCGGCGATGATTTTGCACTTCTAATATTCTTGGGGGGATTCCTTCTTATTGCGGCCCTCAGCACTATTTTTTTAGCCCCAGAGGGCTTAATTTCTTTCTCCATTGATTCTCCTAACATGGGTATAGATTTTCTCAATCTACTCACAAACTCCTTAAAGCTATCAATTTTTTCTTTCTCTTTTGATGGCGTAATTATCTCATTCTGAGCACGTTTTATAGCTCTAGAAACTATTTTAATTCTCTCCGCATAAGGAAACAAAGAATTTATCGTCGATATTTCTCCGCTCATAAGCCCCATGCCTTTTCCTTTCAAAACATCGCCCCATGAATCATGTGGTAGCTTAAAAGTATGGATATCTATCTTGATAAAGTATTTCAGTATTTTTCCAAACAACTCGCTTAGAGCAGCCTTTGTTATTGGTATTTTTTTGTTTTTTATAACGGATAGACACTCAGCATAGACACCATAAAACAGATCTACATTTATTTCATATTTCGGTAGATCTGAAACTATTAATAATGACAACAGTACTGCATATCTATCTGGATGCATATCTAAAATTCTCCACAATATTTCCTCTACATAGCCAAGCATACCACTAGGAACTTTTTTAGCGAACTCAACATCTAGTGTCGTTTTTCCTTGGATTTTTAGATCACGTATTGTTTGCCATACGTAAACAGGAAGGTTTTGTGCTTTTTGTAGAACTATTGAGACAGCCTCCTCATCTATTGCTATTCCTTCCCTCCTAGCAAATCTCCTCAATATTTCTTCTAATTTCTTCTGCTCAATTTTACTTATATTAAATACCACAAAAACATCATCTATAGGTACCCCCAGTTTTTTTCTTAGCTCATCTAGCTCTTCTTCTCTTGATGTGGCTATTATACCCATTACTCTGTTGAACACGATGGATCGGAGTGCTTCTTTGTTCATTCTTGGAATATCATCATAGAACAATATTATTCCTTTGTCAATATGTTCGTTCCCAACGCGTTCAGCTCCTTCTAATATATAGCCTATCTTGTATCCGTTCTGAATAAGATTTTTTATAATAATGGCCATAAGAGCTGTCTTCCCCACCCCTGCCGTTCCTGTGATTAGTACATTTTTTCCTTCGCTTATTGCATCAACAGCTCCTCTAAGAGCTCTTTCTCGAGAATCATCAAAAACATATTCATCAAAAATATATGAGGGCAACCTTAATAAGCCAACATCCCCAACGAGATCATTTAGTGAGCTTATTGTCTTATAATAATCACTCATTCCGATCATTCACCCAATCTTTTAAATTCGGGAAAATATATGCGTATTTTTT
>JAUQYS020000194.1:0-5364 GCA_030587585.2 Candidatus Njordarchaeota archaeon | reverse complement strand
AAAAGGGCTATACAGATTATTTTGGGTATTCTATCCAATATTAACACCCATATACCCAAGGTTTTGCTAGTATATTATAATAACTGTATTTTATTTAAAAGTGTTTGGATTTGCTTTACATTTTTTTTAATCTTAGGAGTCTCTTTTTGTATTTTTTATCAACCAGAAACATTATATTTTTCGCATTAGCGAAAATATGATCTTCCGTAAAGTTTCTATATATTTTTTTATATTATTTTTTGTTTTATCAAAATATTAATATATATTCTCACCTGACGAAGGAGCTAGATATCGGTGTCGTTGTATTTTTTTATTTTGTTTGAATATGTCTGATATATTCTTGTTTATATATATGACTATTTATATTTGGTCCTTAATCATTTTGTAGAATTCTATGCAGCTTTGTTCGAGTTTGTCGACAAAGTTCAGTAATATTGATATTCTTTGGTCGTTTGGGATTTCTCCTCTGGATATCATCATGGTGATTTGTGTTTTAGAGATTGTTGATGAGAATGCGAGGGTTGCGGATAGGAGCATTCTGTATTGTCTTATTTTTTCTTTTGTGCTTTTTTTCTTCCAGTTTTCTAGGAATTCGTCGAGTTTTTTTGTTGTTTGATTCTTTTAGTCCCTCCAAAAAGGTCCAGATGGTTTCGTATAGTTCTCTATGTATCCTGAAGTCGCCTTCGGTTCGTTTATATAGATTTATGTTGTCCATGATTTTCTTTATTATTTTTTCTATGGGCATACGCATTTCTCACCCAATTGTACTTTCTCCACTATTGTGTTTGTCTCCTATGAGATCTAGAACATATTTTTATTTTACTATCGAAGTAGAGGTTTATTAGTGTTGACATTATTTTTAGTTCTTGGTTTATGCTTCTGATGAATTTGCTGTTTAGTATTCCGTCCATTCTTGGTAGGATTGGGATCGGTACTTCGGCTATTTTTAGTTTTAGCTTTGCTATTTTTATGTTCATTTCTGTTTCAATAAAGAAATCATCAGACTTCATGTTGAGTCGATCCCATACTTTTCTTTTTATTATTCTGAATCCTGCGAGGGGGTCTCCTTTTATTTTGAATCCTATCGCCCGAAATAATTTCTTGAGGACTGGCATATATATCAATGCGAAGAATCTGTAGATGAAGTTTCCTTTTAGATAAGGATTTCTTGAGCATATCACGATATCGTTGTTCTCTAGCTTCCTAAGAGCCGTTGGGATTATTTCTGGCGGGTCTGAGCCGTCCCCATCCATAAAAACTAGGATATGTCCTTTTGCTATTTTTGCACCGATCTTCATGGCGTATCCTTTTCCTTTTTTTGGGACTCTGATCACTTTTGCGCCATGTTTTTTTGCTATGATCGGTGTTTTGTCTGTGGATGAATCTACTATGATTATTTCCGATATTTTTTTGATATTCTCTGGGATTTTTTGTAAAACAATGCCGATGTTTTTTTCTTCGTTCAGTGTGGGGATTATTATGGACACTATAACATTATTGCCGTACATCACATCACCAAACAGTGCGAAAATGACCTATTTAGATAAATAAAAATCGCTAAATAAAACAAACAAAAAACAGAAAAAGATAACTCGCCATCACTATGTTCTCATAGAAAACTCTTTAACGACTACAATTAGCAAAACACAAATATCAAATTTTGGACCATAACCCACATGGCCAAACAGCATTACATTTATTTCATGCGCATTGCGGTATCCGATATCTTCTAAGTTAACAGTATGGGGCTCTTCGTTTTCTTGTTCTGCTGTAGGCTTATTAAATGTTTGGTTTGATTTGCTATTAATGCCTGATTCGGTATTCTCTGATTCGAGGCCATATGTTGTTCTGATGCTTTGAGCCTTGTTTTCTATGACTGTTATAACTATCGTATCTGTAGCCTTATTCATGGCGTCGTCTATAGCCATAACATATATCGCATGGTCTCCTCCCGATACGTTCTCAAATGTATATTCTGTGCCTGAGCCAACATATATCCATTTACCGTCATCTATTCTGACGTAGTATCCCGAAACATCAGAGTCTCCATACCATCTCACGGTTATGTTCGAACCATATTCTTCCTCACAATCGCTTGGCTCCATAATCTCTACATTCGGAGCAATACTGTCTACATATATTATGAGGGTTTCTTCGTCGTAGTTGTTCATGGAATCTAATATTCTGATTCGAATTCTGTTTTCTCCCTCAGCTAGTCCAGTTATAAGGTAGCTTGTTCTATATTCTGTTCTTTCTATCAGCACATCGTTAAGATATATCTCCATAATGAGTGGAGATTCGCCATCTGTTGCTTCTATGCTTATCGTTATGTTGTTCCTCGATATATATGTTCCGTTTGATGGGTCTATTATGTTTAGTGTCGGCGTGGTTCGATCAATAATTATGATTACTGATTTTTGCCCATAATTTCCAACTTTATCATATGAGCGTATAATTACTAGGTATTTTCCATCATTCTTTGATGATACGTCTATCGTGTAGTTAGTATTGTTTCCGAGATATATCCAGGATCCATCGACAAGAATCTCGTAGTGCTCAACGCCCGACAATTCATCGGTGCTATTCCATTCTAATACGATTGAATCCTCACTAGAGTTCACTTTTATTAATGTTTTGGTTTCTATTAGTGGGGCGGACATGTCAACCATTATTTTGTATGTTTTGTCGACATATTCTCCAGATGGGTATACTACTCTCAGCGTTATGTTGTGTATTCCCTCATCTAGGTTTCGAAGAATGTAGCACGATCTTTTACCAGCATCAATGTTTGTTCCATTGTCGATTATTATTTCTACATGATCATAGTCTCCCTCAATGCTCCAAGATAAATAAACGTTACTAGATGACATCACTGCTATGTCCGAATCATTATTCGCATTTGTAAGTTCTGGTTCTGATGGATTAAGACTGAAAAATATCGTAACGATTTTGATGTTTCCTGCCTTATCGATTGCCTTAATCTTTACTGTATGATTATACAAAGATAGGTTTTCGAGCACTACTGTTGTGTTCATATATATGTTTCTCCACGATTCATTGTCTACTTTTATCTCGTAGTGGTCTATCTCCATGTTGTCTGAGGCGTTCCATTTTACATATACTGTTGCGTTATACATGGTTTCAGAATTATTGTTTGGTGATGTCACATCTATGCTTGGTTTTGTGAGATCTATATTTATTATTATCTCAGAGGTATTCGTCCTTCCAGCACTATCCGTCGCGGTTATATCGACTTTGTGTTGTCCTTCTGATAAACTCAAAACATAGCTGTTTTCGTCTCCCGAAAGACTTGCTTCTAGTTGATTATCTACATATATATCGTAGGATGTTACATTATTTTCGTCATAACCTGACCACTGCAATGATATATCAGTATAGTTTGCGTATGTGTTATTTTCTGGTTGAGTAATAGAAACCCTTGGTGCTTTGGAATCCACATAAAAATCTCTGAATATCCACTTATAGTTTCCCCATATATCCATGGCGCAAATATTTAGAGAGTGTTTTCCATCTTCGAGATTAACAATGATTGAGCTAACACCTTGGTCTATTGCGGAGTAGATTATTTCTCCATCAACACTTACTGTTAGATTATACAAATCGTACTCATCTGATACATTCCAAGTAATATTAACATCGCTACTCATAACATAACTATCAGCAACAGGCTCCAATATTGATAATAATGGAGAATTAAACTCTGGCCCAGATTCTACGAGATACGGATTATATTCATAGGTTAAAGAAAAGTTATACGGAATACTGAGATGATCATTAACCGTATATGCACAATCTAAAAACCAATCACCTCTATTTACGTTATCTCCAGAATCATCCATCCCCCAAGGAGGATTCGCCCGATCAGTTTGATATGTGTCCCCATCAAATGCTCCTCCGATAGATGCGGAAAAATTATATCTCACACCACTATAAACGAATGGATCATCATATGTATTACCATCTCCAATATTTTGTCTTCTAGGCCAAAGAGTCCTCATTATTGGGACTAATGCATAACTGACATTTCTATCATTTCCACCTGTTGGATAATCAGTTTGATTATTGATATAATAATAGATTACTCCATCTCCGCCAGGGAAATCTGTTCCATCCCAAGCATATACCCCGTGTCCTTTCGCTTCTATAAATACTGTTGGTCTATTACCATCAAAAATAACACCACCATCGACATCATCAGATCCTGTTCCTATGCTTCCATCATTCGTGTATTGATAAAAATCTAGATGTGCTCTTGTCTCCATAAGGAGAAATGAACCATATCGTGAACCATCCTTAGTTATAACAATCATGGCTCCTTCCATATCATTCTCATGTTTATCTAGGGCTCCCCCCAGCCAGTCTGGAACATCTGTCCAGTCTCTTGGGTGGAAGAACATGTAGAATATGAAGTAGTGTGTTTCTGTTTCTATCACTGCGTAGTATACGTATGCCCAAATATTATCGTAGTTGTCGAGATTTTCCCAGTTATTGTTGCCTATCCAGTCCCCATCAAAATCAAAATTAGTAATATAGTCCCCCTTATAGTACGAATCATCAGTATCCTGATGTATAACAGGAGCCCAATGTGCCGCCAATTGATAGTATGGATCTTTCCATCCAGAGTCCTCGATGTCTCCTAGTATTTTTATCTTACTCTGTAATTTCTTTGTGGTGTCCCGATATAGAAGTCTTCGCAGTTTTTCTACTTTAAGTGAATTCTCTTTTTTTATTGTAGGGATATTTCTGCTGATATTTTTATTCACTACATTTATATTTGCCAGAAGCGTGAATAGCAAACATAACAGCAGTAACATTCCGTTAATTTTTCCCGTATATAACACCTAGCTATGTTTTTTAGAAAAATCAAAAATGTGAACAAAAGATCATAACCAAAAAGTAACTGTCCCTACTATATTACTATTTCTCAATTTCTTATAAAAAATTTTCGCGAAAATTGAAAATATATATTGTCTTAAAGAAGGAACCTTTATTTATGTCTTCATACTGGATATATCAAAAAGATGTTTTCTGTATTACGTATATGAAGCAATAAGCATACCAAAGTATGTTGGGCATTCATAGCAGAGCTCATTAAGCCTTAGTTTAGATTTCTTCAGTACTCCCACAAGAATTAACATTTGCCATATACTATCCGGCTTCGCTCTATCTATTATGCCCTTATCTATGCGAACAATGTCTCCTATCTTATTCTTCTCTATTAGGCTATATATCATCTTGTCGAATTCTTCGGCCTTTGGGTCATATCCGTACGGGCCTGAGGAGCTATGTGTATGGGCTTGATCGGCACTCGCTATGAATGCCCAACATACTTTGGTATGCTTA
>JAUQYS020000093.1:0-2402 GCA_030587585.2 Candidatus Njordarchaeota archaeon | reverse complement strand
TAATATATGGTGGGTTGGGGGTAGCTCTTCTTAGTGATCCTAGATATGTTTTTGAAAAAATTTTGGGAATGACTATCGCTGTGGCGTTTGTCTTGTGGTTGATTAATATTTTGTGGTCTAAATTGTTTACATTGGAGACATATGCATTGCCTAGGAAGAGGACTATGGTTGGTTTATCTGCAGAAGTTGTTTTCACTGTAGACAAAAATGGAGGTTCGATTAAAGTGGATGTTGGTATGCCTAAGCTCTTAATTTTTTCTGCGTATCCAAAAGATCCGCGCAAGGTTTATCGTTCGGGTACTAGAGTAAGAATTGTTGGATGGAGGAAGAATTTTGCTATTGTAGATGATATTAAATGATCTTTTTTATAGCTTATATTGGTTTATAATTATAAGAGGTGGTAAAATGTTCATCGAGCCTGGTCTACTGGCTTGGTTTGTTTTTTTGGGTTTCATGATCTTCATCATAATTTTTTCATACTGGCGCAGTCGGTATAGAATCTTTGAGACAAACGTGTATGTTATTCATTTCAGGAGAGGAAGGGTCAAGCGTGCGGGTCTCGGCGGAAGCTACTGGTTGATGCCGATTTTTGATAGGCTTGTAACTATTCCTACAACGGCACAAAAAGTGGATATTACGGCTGAGCGTGTTATTAGTAAAGAGAACCAAGAAGTTGTTATTAGTGGATTCGTTGTTTGGAGTGTTTTAGATCCAGCGAAAGTATTTAGTAATGTTAGATGGGAACAAATAAACACATTGATAAGAGATATATGTGAGTCCGTTATAAGAACTACAGCCGCAAATATGCCCTTAATAGATATTTTGAGAGAGCGTGAAAAAATTATAAAGGCAGTTGCTGTAGAGCTAGAGAAAATTGTTGGTGATTGGGGTGTAAAAGTATTAACAGTAGAAATAAAGGAGGTGGATGTCGTAAACAAAGAACTATTTAGAAACTTGCAGGCAGAAATGTTCTGGACAGAATGGAAGAAAGCCCAAGAGCTGAGGATACAGAGCGAGATGCGTGCTGGAGTCTTAGAGCAAGAAAAAGAGTTGCAAGTAGGTCTGAGAGAAAAAGAGAAAACGAGACAACTAAGAGAAAAAGAGATAGAAATCGCAAAGCTCGAAGCTGAAAGAGAAAAGACGAGACGGATTATTAATGCAGAAGCAGAAAGCAAGTCGAAGATACTTAAAGCTCAAGGTGAAGCTGAATCAGAATATTTGCGTCTTGCGAAGAGGGCCGAAGGTTTAAGAGATTTGGCTGAGGCTATTGATGAAAGAATAATACGATATGAACTAGTAAATAAATTGCCCGAAGTTGTACAAGCATTTAAGGGTGCGTTTGAGAGAGCCGTTTTTGTTGGCTCATCTGGAGGTTTAAGTGATCTTCTAGGAGGTATTGTTGGGACAATAGTTTCATTGACAGAAGTTTTAGGTAAGGAAAAACTTGAAGAAATGAAGAAGAAGCTACTTGGAGCTACGGAGAAAAAGTCGAAGACTAAATGACTTTCTTTCTCTTTTTTTTGGTGTTGGCGATGAGTGATTTTCTTTCTGAAAACCTTGCATTAGTGGATGAGAGGCATGAGTATTCTGTTAGATGGTTAGCGGAATTTGTGGAGACTCATAAGGGACAGTATCCTATAGGTCTAATTATTCGTTGTATTGATTCGAGGTTGTTTAGAGTAATAAATACGGATAGTATAAGTAGGTTACTAGGAAAAATCCTAGAGTATAAGGTGATGGGTAATATTATCAGGGTGGATGATCCTAGAGATTTGTTAGTGCTAAAATACTTTTTGGAGCACTTGGATGAGTCTCTTAAGATACATAAAGTTGATAGGGGATTTATCATTGTGGAGGGGCATAGTGATTGTGGTGCTGTCAGGATTGCTCATTCTAAGCCATTAATAGAAATGTCAAGCGAAGAGATGTATGTTTTGGCTCCATTAGTTAAGCTAACAAAGAGAGTATTCAGTATTTTCATAAGTAAACCTAACGAAATTTTGGATCCTGTTGAGGAGATTGTGGAAGAGGCAGCATTAAAAGCAAAAGTTCAGATAGGGAAGATATTTTATCCAGAAATATTTTTCGACAAAAATGTAGTAAAAGTTCTAAGAAAACAGCTGAGTCCAAATAGGGCGGCTATGTCTCTACACTTTTATATTGCACTAGCAAATGCGATGATTCAAGTAATGGAGCTATGTAGATACGAGAGGCTATTCCAAGCTATAATGGATAAAGAGTTAGAAACTATAGTGGCGTTTTATGATATTTTTTCTGCAAAAACATATTATTTCTCGGTCGCTGATTATGCAAAAATATATAATATCGCTAGAAGTGTCCCTAAGGACAAATCGATTTTAGATGTTCTACAAGTAGACGTGATGGAACTATTTGAGAGAATA
>JAUQYS020000002.1:0-5954 GCA_030587585.2 Candidatus Njordarchaeota archaeon | reverse complement strand
ATGGAGATGAAAAAGGAACTTTTTATTCGTATGTTTTACCGGCTTTGAGAAGAGCGTCACAAGCCATGGGGAGAGCGATAAGATCGCCAGAAGATAGAGCAATCATAATCGCAGCGGATGAAAGATATTGGGAAAAACGCAATAAAGATCTGTTGCCAGAATTTTTCAAAGAAAACGCAAAAAAAGCTAATATTAGAGCCGCCATAAGTTTAATCAAAGAATTTTTGGGATAACGAGTAAGTTAAAAAATCGTGTAGTGCTAAGAATAATGTTCTCTAGGAGCATCTATAAATGTGTATCTTCCTCCAAAAATAAAGAATAAAATGTCTATTGATATTCTACTCTTTTTATGATGAGATTTTCTTCTTCCCTAGATATAATATACGCGCTGTTTGGGTCGTCTTCGGTTATTTTTGCGAGTATGAGTACAGCAAGGTCTTTTGTTAGTTGTTCATCTATGTCTTCTCTTAGCGTTATGGTTGCCCCATCTTCTTTTGTGTTAACTATGTTTTTCTTAGTAAATTTATCAAAAACATCTTTAATGATGTTCCTATAGTCTTTTTCCGTCACAACACTTTTATCAATTATATTTAGTATATTTTCCTTTGATGCTACATGGTCCTCAGATCTTATATAGCCATATTCTCCCAAGGTCCGTGTTATTTTTGAGAAGAATTCGTCGATAATTTTTCTGGGAGATTTCGGTAATGATCGCCTATAGATTCCGTCTATGTTTATTTTCATAAGATATTGTCCTCTCGGGAAGCCATATTGGTCTATGTGAAACGATATTATGTGTGGTGTCGGTCCCTCTGGATGAAAAGTATACACCTCAGAAACGCCCCTAGTTTTGATATCTTCAAGAATTTCGTCAAGATTAACATCGAGAGTATAAGTCTTATTGCAAATGGGGCAACGAAAAACTATAGTAATTATTTTTGACTTCATATTTCACACCGACTCGTATTTTTTGGTGGTCTCTATTTGCTCTTTTATTGCTTTTATAGCATAGGGAAGAGACTTATATTCGGACTCAAAAACATCAAAAGTAAGAGCATCAACGCGACTATGTATTATGGCATATACATGGTCATCTTCTCCCAAACCTATCTTTGCCTCCCGTATCACGCTATTTAGTCTAAGAGCAAGCTCCAAGAATAAGATGTATTTTTCGGGATCCTTGCGAAACTCAGCGATATTGGGTCCTTTCCAAAACGTATCGATCCAAGATCCTTCCAAATGAATCCTGATTTCTTCTTTTTTTCCGTCGACATATTCATATACAATGATTTCTTTGTTTTCTTCTGCGATTTGGTACTCCTTGTCAAGAAGTTTTAAATATCTAATAAGCCGCGAAAAAACTTCGGTAGTCATCTTTATCACCCGCAAATATGAAAAATTTTCCATCTGTAAAAAAACTCCATTGTATTTATATAAAGCATGAGAAATCGACAAAAAGATATTATATCTGTTACATCAAATAAGACACATCGCGGTATTTCAATCTCTTATGAGTATACATATCGGTTTGATTCTATATAATTTGTTAGAAGAACTCATTATTTTTGTTTGCTATTTTTTCTATTGTTATGAATTAGAATATAAACAAATGTTGCATATTAAGATTTATATTAGCAATTCTAATGTATTATTTTTTAGAGATACATCAGTTTTTTGGAGGAGGTAAAATGAGGTATTCGTTTTCGTCTTTATTGATTATTTCGCTATTAGTACTTCAGATAGGTTTTATTATGAACATGTCGTTGCCTAGAGAGATAGAAAATAGTAAACCGAAAATAGAAATTATGAATGATGGCGAAAGAACATATATAATAAGAAGACTTCCCGATAAACTATTAAAGATGTCCATAGAAGCAAAAAAAGCAAAAATACAGCAATTTTATGGGAAGTGGTGGGATGAGAATTGGGAATATAGAATAAATGTTACGATAACAGAGCCAGGAGTAGAAGCGAGAACAGACTGGCCCGTAGATGTTTTTATACATTTTGATCCGCCTGCATTTAAATATTCAATTAGAGTAATAAAAGTAACGGGGGGAAGTTTCACTGAAGTATCATCACAAGTCTGGAATGTTACATATTATAATAACACACATTTATCATCAGCAACGGTTACATTCCTAGCAACCATAGCAAAAGGAGCAACACAGGAATATCAGATATATTGGAGCATAGATTATACAGATCCACCATCATATCCAAAACGTTTCTCAATTACAACCACAGATACTCCAAATGGAAAGCTATACACAATAACGCATTTATCAAAAGGATGGACCGCGAAACTACCTCCTACTAAAGGAGGAAAGATAATGAATATAACATTACCGAATGGAGAGGAGGTTGGTCATAACTGGATAAATTTTGGAGTGACAAGAAATACAAATTTTTCCTATGGCGGTTACTGGGGATCTGGAGACACGAACAATATAATGTACTCCGCGAGATATATACTCGAGGAAACAGATACTCTCTTATCGATTTATGAAGGAGTCATTTTTATAACGTATGTTATAGAAAATGTCCCACTATATGACAACGCACTCGGAGGAATTAATGTCGCGGAAGTTAACTATACATATAGATTTCTTGATTGGGGTATTCTTGCCTATGAAGAAGTTAAGTGGATCATAGATGATTTAAACAACGTTGACTATTATACTGCTGGCTGGGTATTTGATCAGGATGATGAAGAAAGCTGTACATTCGACAAGGTATATACCCCCTCACAGATTTATAGTATGCCGCCGGCTCAGGTTTATTCAGGCAACGGATCCATCACAAATACGTGGGATTACTACAAAATACATAGTGGTACACTTCCACTGGTACGAATATTTAGAGCATATGTAACAGCCGGAACGCATCACGTAAGAATCAGAGCAACTGGAAATGATGTCGCATCGGGATGGGGAAGCGATGATCTTTATGGTAGAGTCGCAGATCCCAACGGAACGTGGCTTCAGCTTTCAGCAGCTACTTATGGTGCTCTTTTTGATAATAATTACGGAGTATGGGGTGACGGAGGTTATTACAAAGATCCCGATGGAGGAATAACTTTTTATTTTACTGCGACTACAGATGGGTATTACTTTTTCTTAGTTGGTCTCATTGATGAAGATAGTGTTGATGGGGATACGAGCTTTGAGATTCTTTTAGACGATACTCTTATTGGTTCGGGAGTAATATTTGGCTACGATACTCCAAACGATATAAGCTATGCTGTACCTAGGGACGCTATGTCATTAATTAGCTTTCAACCGTCTACAGATCTCGTGAATATACCTCATAAATTGAAGTTAGATTGGCTACCAACCGATCATGACTTAGACATAATACTGTTCAGATCTAATGGAGTTGTAGAGAATTATTCTGTGTCTACGAACATTCCTGAGGAGTTCCTGTTTGTGCCATCATCAGCAGATCAATACACAATATTCATCGAAAGATACTCTGGCGCTGGTACAACATCATTTACAACAGACATAGAAGCACTTATTGGTGCTGAATATGAAGATTTCTACTCTTGGAATATTACTTGGGATAGATTAGCTTTTTATCATTCTACAAGTGATAGAGGCGTGGGGTTTGTTTTTCTGGATGATTCAAATTCAAGTAGCTTAGTATATGCGAATAAATCTCTAATATGGTATAATGATGGTAATGATAGTGATGTAGATTATATTTATTGGGCCAGATATATGCATGGAGTATCTGCACCGAATGGGAGTCAATATCGCACAGAATACGGCATAGTTATCTGGACACCAAGCGGTACTACTGATTCAGAAAGACTTCTCGGTTTTAATTTCACATATATGGGTCTTAAGAATCCAATAAATGTGGTGAGGGGGACTAAAGAGAAATTTTATATTACAGCAATAGTCAGTGTTGTTGATGATGATGGACAACCGATTAGTGGTGCGACAGTAAAGTTTATAAATACTACCGATCATTCTGAGAAATATATTCTCAGCACAAATAGTTCGGGAATTGCTGTGATAGATGCATATAGATACAACTATACGATAAATGTAACAATATCTAGCGGAGGAAAGACTTTCTTGAATGATACAATAATAGTTAATTATTCGACATTTGGGTATACGATTTATAGTGATTCTATAACTGTGAAGTTTAAGGATTTGATTAGGTTCAGAATGCAAGCCTTTACGAACACTTCACCTAAACAAATAATTCAGAATGGATTGGTGGTTATAACAAACACATCTGATCCCCGAGATAAGAGTATTACATTTACGAATCTTACTGGTTGGATCGACATCTATATCAAGAAGGGAATATGGGAATTGGCGTTCAATGCCACTAAAACAACTCCAGAGAGATGGGACAATATAACTATCTATCGTGACGAAAACTTTACCAATAAGGTTGGTGGCCCAAGTGTTAATGTTACCTTGACTTTAACTACTGGGGTCATATATTATTTAGAGGATCTTGACATACAGCAGGCCCCAGTAGAGACAAAACTTTCATTATATGAGACTTTGCCATCATATACGGTTTATTGGATGGAAGTAATAACAATAAAGGTCAACCTAACTAGGATGGATAGTGGTGAAAATATTAATGGTACAACATACTGGTATGTTTTTAATTCTTCAGGATATGCAGTTTTAAGTGGTACAGCTTCATTAATAGACACAGGATGCTTCCAATTCCAAGTAAATACAACTCAGCTCATCGCTGGGACTAGCTATTCCATTTAC
This sequence comes from Candidatus Njordarchaeota archaeon, assembly GCA_030587585.2. Lineage (GTDB taxonomy): Archaea > Asgardarchaeota > Njordarchaeia > Njordarchaeales > Panguiarchaeaceae > Panguiarchaeum. The sequence continues at coordinate 1,203 of JAUQYS020000002.1, read as the reverse complement.
ATTAATGCGTCTCCTGTAGATCCTCTTCCGGACGGAAAAACGCCGCTAAATCCAGCACCTCTGACAATATTATTAGCAGTAAATAAGAGGCCTCTAAGCATAGACGTTACATTAAATCCGGGCAATATAATCTATTGGAACGAATCGATAACAATAACCGTTCATCTGACTGACGGCTTGTCTGGAAATCCGATAAATGATGCAAGAGTAATAGTAACAGTTTATGCTTCAACGGCAATAACGAAGACTCTTTCGTTCAATGGTAATGGATATTATGAAACAACACTTCAAGCAGAATTGTCGGGGCTAGATTCTGGTTCTTACCTAATGGTTATTTCGGCTCAGAGAGATAACTATAATACGGCAGAAAAGTCCTCAACATTAGTCATAAAAGAAAGACCTACCTCCTATACATCTCCAACATACATAAATACGCCTTGGGTGGATACTTATGTAATTCATATTAGCTATATCGACGACCTGTATGGATCTCCCATACCTGGGGCCGAAGCCCTATACAGCTTCTCAGATGCGATAACGGGATCTCTCTTATTAACTGGTAATTTAACATATCAATCTGGAGAATATCTACTAAGTCTTAACTTAACAACAATAAGTGAGGGAACATACACCATAACTGTATTTCTAGGAAAGAGAAATTATGAAAATATAACCTATACAATAACCTTTGATATGCATGTTAGATATACCTCTTTGTATCCTGATACAACGAAAGTTACTATTATTTATGGAGAGACTATCGTTGTTGGTATAGATTATTATGATGAGGACTTTAACGAGTATATATCTGGTGCGAATACTACATATACGATCTCCGCGGTTAATTATGATCTTCCACCAATAACTGGAGGTCTTATTGATATGGGTAACGGTACATATATTTTAAATGTTTCTTCAACAACGATAGGAATAATAGGCACTGTGGTAGCATATATAGAATTTAAGAAAACGCATTATGAAACACAAACATTATCCATAACCATTCTAATTCAAGCTATACCCACCGAGGTATATTCATCTTCGTCATCCGTCGAGATAGAATGGGGTCTGAATGTGAGTATATTATTCCAGTATAATCGTACTGATATTGATACAGGAATAGTAGATCCAGATACAGCATCATTTAGAATATACTATGGTGGTAATCCGGTTCTTGGTGGTACTCTAATAAACCTAGGAGAC
>JAUQYS020000432.1:0-5947 GCA_030587585.2 Candidatus Njordarchaeota archaeon | reverse complement strand
ATAAATAGAAAAAAAGCATAACTCGAAAAAAAATACTTAGATATAATATAAACTCATGCATAAAACATTTGGAGATATATCCAATAGTATCTCCACACAATAGATAATACTCCACCACATAAATACATAAACTAGCGACACCACACAAAAAATAAAAAGAAATTATACTCGCAGTCTTGATAGCTCCATCTCGATCTCGTCTAGTTTCCTCTTTAGTGTTTGGTATCTCTCGACGAATTCATCGGGGGATATCTTATTTTTAGCCATCAGCTCCTTAAGATTGTCTATCTCGCTTTGTATTTGTGCTTTTCTTTCCTCTAATTCAACGACACGGTCATGCAGAGATGGGCCCACTTCCTCGGCTACTTTCATTTCGGCTGGTATTATTGTTTCTACTATTTTACCGTCCATTATTCGAGAGATCCTATCCGCTAATCTTGCTACAGATATATCATGAGTCACAATAATCATTGTTTTTCCCAGCTCTTTATTTAATCTCCTAAACAAATCTGCTATCTTCATTCCTGTAACACTGTCAAGTTCTCCCGTTGGTTCATCTGCCAATAGTAAAGGAGGATCATTAGCAAGTGCTGCCGCTATAGCCACTCTTTGTTGTTCTCCTCCAGATAGCTCAGCGGGCTTATGGTTCATTCTCTCTTCTAATCCAACAAGTCTTAGTAGTTCTTTTGCTCTTCTTTTTCTTTCGCTTCTAGGAGTGCCTACTAGAACCATAGGGAGCTCAACATTTTCTAACGCTGTTAATGTTGGGACTAGATTGAAAAATTGGAACACCATTCCTACTTTTTTTCGTCTGTATTCTACAAGGTCTTTTTCTGAAAGATCAACTATGTTTATTCCATCAACATATACTTTTCCCGCTGTTGGTTTCGTTATTGCTCCTACTATGTTTAGAAGTGTTGTTTTTCCCGAGCCTGAGGGTCCTACTATGGCGCGTAGTTCGCCTTTATCAACTCTTAGATCTAGACCTCTTAAAGCTACTACTTCTATTTTTCCTGTCTTATATATTTTCATAAGATCTTCACATTCGACCATACTCACATATATCACCTAATGCCTAATTCTTAATTCTTCGGAGATATCCTCCTTAAACACGAAAAACAGGGGAAGAATTGCCGAAAAAATAAACAAAACGAATGCCACACCTAATACTATGAATAAATCTATCGGAATCCTTAAGGCATATCCTGGTGGAAATTCGATATATATGCCCATAAATGTATAGAATATTGTGTTCATAGAAACCAACATTCCATATGAATACGCTAACGAAACTATGAGACCTATAAAGTAGCCTAAAATGGTTATGATAAGTGCTTCACCGCCAATAATACCGACAATCTCTTTTTTGGATGCCCCTCTCACTCTTAGTAGTGCTATTTCTTTTCTTCTCTCTAAAATAGATGCCACCATAGTGAGTGTCATCCCAGATATAGCCATTACCAATGACATTACGAGCATTATGTCAACAAATACATTTGAGTATAGATACGCCCAGTGCTCATTTATAGTTTTCAGAGCCATATCAAATACATAAGCAGACGCACCAATACCTATCTCCTCGAGGGCATCCTGAACCTCAATAGCAATTTTCGTCGCGTTATAACCATCTTTTACCTTTATCAGAATATCCGATAGATATATGGATCCTAGATAACTTGCGGGTATTCGATCCAATACCTTATAGCCAGCTATAGCAACCAAATTACTTTGCATACCAAATATATCTGACAATCCTGGAGCAAATTTTATAAAACCAGCCACAGTAAAATTAAGAATCTTAGAGACGCTCTCAGTATTTATGTTAAATATGAATTCATCACCAATCTTGTAATCTTGCTCTCTCTTAGCATAGATCGATAAAATAGCCATATCGGCGCTATCTAATTTTTCTTTAGTCGAGCTCTTAGTTAGGCCGTCCAGATACTCATCTTTTACGAAGCTAATATCAAAATACGACTTGTTTAAAAGCACCATCGACATCATATCTTGACCAACATTACTATAAATTCTTGAGATATAGCAAATATCGCTTATGCCATCGATTCCATCGATAGCGGCGGCTATATCATCCATAAAGTATATCGGTGTGCTTACTGCTAATCTAATATCTGAGCCTATACTCATCTCGAGATTAATTCTCACTCTATAATTATTTGTCTCTCTGTTGATAGTATGATAAACCCCAAAAGCAAGAGTCAAAGCAATTAATAACACAACCTTATATGTTCTAGTTTTCTTCCTAATAAAATTCCTCGACGCTATACTGCTCAAACCTCCACTTATTGGTCTAGCAAGTTTTTCAAAGACCCCACTCATTCTATGCGAATATGCTGCGATCATCTTACCAAAAGCATACGGAAAGAGAAAAGGGCCAACAAAAATCGAGAAGAAATAAAACAAAATAAAGAACACTAAAGGAAGCATTAAAAATACTGAACCCCTGCGAACAACCTCAAATATTACACGCAGAGTCTGCATACCTCCAATTAGCTCTATTATTCCATAAGTGGATATTATAAGGAGAAATATTGTTTTTTTCGATATTTTTACTTCGGCTTCCACTTCCTCTACATATTCAGCTAGTGATTTCTCTAAAGACAAATTCGATACTCTTTGTGCAGGAAACATAACAGCTATAAGACCCAAGATTCCGCCAAATATAGCGCATGGAAGAATATACGACCATACAACAACCGATAATACCTCCTCCGGGGCGATCAGATAAATAAACTGTGTAGCATATTGATGAGTAAGATAAAGCGCGAAGAAGTAGCCAACACATAATCCGATAAGCGCACCAACAGCCCCGATGACTATTGCCTCAATTATATGTATAATTAATATTTGCCTAGAGGAGAGCCCTCTTACACGGAGAAGCCCTATTTCCCGCCGGCGCTTATTTACCATGATCCAGTTGGTTATAAAAGCCAAAAGAACTCCCAAAATCACTATAGGCAATAGTTGAATCGTAAAACCAAATTTTGCGCCAGAAAAAGTAAATGATAGCATCATCAGTCTAGTTAAGACGTAATCTTGAACATAAACATTTCCATTTTCTATGCCCTGAAGCTCCATATATATCTTACTCTCGACATATCTTACTCTCCTAATACTCCCATCCAGATCCCATGGATCGATAATTTTTGATCGATCTATAGATACCAAGTAGTAAAAGGATATTTCATATTCTTCGGAATCCATTAATCCAGCTACCAAATCATCAAACATGCTCCGGTTATTGATAGGAATTATTATAGCATAGTTAGGGTCATAGCTAATACTAAGCTCAGGCTTCTGATAAATAACCCCAGGAACAGCAGAATATTGATCTGCCGCACCAGAATCCATCCACCATATCATATCATAATAATCTCCAGAAAACTCAACAATCGTCCCAATGGTTATATTCTTAGAGCTAGAATTATCCGTCGAACGTATAGTTATATTATCGCCTGCATCTACATCTAACATCTTCGCGATTTGTTTACCTAGACCAATACCATCATCAAAACTTCCAGAAGTATTCCTGATCCCTTCAATATTTGTATCCAAATTAACAAAAAATATCGGTGTACTATACATCAACTCATCAGCTATCTGACCAGAAGACATATTATCCTTATACAGGATTAAAGGAACAAAACATCTTGCAAAAACATCAACATATGTTATGTTCTCTATACTTTCTATGCGTTGAAGATAATAGCTATAGTTATCCAAGAAATCAACATTAGCGCCGTAGACTATTACTCGCATATCCACTCTCACATCCTCAAGAGTTTTATTCACCGTGCCTATACCAATATAATCCGTAGCCATAAATGCCCCAAAGACAAGAGTGGTTGCCAGAATAATACCAATCAGAGTACCTACCCATAAACTAGGACGCCTTGCAGCTATTTTAAGGCCTAAAAATATGGACCCCATACACATAACCAGACCTTTCAAAAAGGAAAAAAATTAAGACCTTAAAAAAATAAATAAATACCAAAAAACACTTTTTTATTCTCCAAATGTTTCTTTAAATTCCTCTTCTACCTCCGAGATTTTCTCCTCTTCTTCTGTTTTTTCCTCTTCCCTTGCTACAAGTAGACCAATCCTAGACTTCACCCAATATTTGACTTCTTCGACCTCTTCTTCAAGACCACTCCAAGATGCAAGCATTGCGCCGTAATTCTTCTCTAATTCTGAATGCAGCTTACTTAGCTGCTTAATGAGCTTAGGATACTCCCTCCTTATGAAAGCAAACATAATCGTATACTCTGCTTTGCTAATAAATATGGCTACCTCACCAGATAAAACTAATTGCCGAATATCCCTACCAGAAATCTCACTAGTCATCATATGTATACCGAAAAGACCCGAACAAATAAGACTAACATCATAAGAAGACTCAAAATCTTCTGGAATAACAAACATAGGTACACCGCCCGTATCAGCCAAACCTGTAGCTATTATGTCTCTCCTCCAATTTCTAAATGTACCGTATGCCTGAGCCTTATATAGAGCTAAGACAGCTACCAAAATTAGCCATATCACAAAATCTTTGAAAGTGGGTAAAATCACATCATCCTTATCTGGAATACCATCCATATCACTATCTCTGAATAGAGGATCAGTCTTTCTCACCTTAACTTCGTCATAGTCAGTAAGACCATCACCATCAGAATCCTGAACTAAGGGATCCGTTCCTTGAGAAATCTCCTCATAGTCAGTAAGACCATCACCATCAGAATCCTGACTCAACGGATTCGTTGATACAACACCAACACCAGAAATATTGAAACCATTAACCTCATCATAGTCAGTAAGACCATCACCATCAGAATCAACATCATTAGGATCAGTAACATACTCGAAGATTTCCTCATAGTCAGTAAGACCATCACCATCAGAATCCTGACTCAACGGATTTGTGTTCCTAATCTTCGCTTCCTCATAGTCAGTAAGACCATCACCATCAGTGTCTAAGCACGTAGGATTCGTTTTTACAGGACCTATCCCTGGAATCTCCACTCCCATAACTTCCTCGTAATCTGTTAGACCATCATTATCAGTATCATTACTCGTTGGATCTAGTTTTATGTATCCTATATTCTCCACGTATACTCCGTTTATTTCATCATAATCTGTTAGACCATCATCATCAGTATCATTACTTGATGGATCCGTATAATATAAATTAACTTCCTTATAGTCTTCTATACCATCGTCATCGGTATCATTGCTTTTCGGATTAATATCGTATAGCTTCGTTTCTTCATAATCTGTCAGACCATCATTATCTGAGTCTATGTTCATTGGATCGGTATAATATATTGTTCCTCCAACATTTATACCCATAACTTCCTCATAGTCAGTAAGACCATCACCATCAGAATCCTGACTCAATGGACTTGAGCCGTAAATGTTGACCTCGTCTCCATCCATAATAACATCGCCATCGGTATCAAAGTTAGTTATATTGGTCTTCAAAGATCTTTCTTCATCATCAGTAAGACCATCCATATCGGTATCATTTATCGATGGATCCGATCCATAATAGTACTCGATATAATCATAAACCCCATCGCCATCGGTATCTGGTAAAGTGCTATTAGAGCTTACATTATAAGAAATTACAGAGCCGTTTGAATAAGTCACAACAATCATCCAGCCAGTGATCTCCAAATAATCGCTTAACCCATCTCTATCAGTATCAGGCTCCGTGGGGTCCGTATGATATATTATTGCTTCTTCGTAGTCAGTAAGACCATCACCATCAGAATCAGCATCATTAGGATTAGTAATTCTAAGACCAATATTAGTAATATTTATTCCATTAGTTTCATTTCCATCAAATAGGCCATCACCATCAGAATCAGCATCATTAGGATCAGTTTCCCACTCAACTTCTTTACCATCTATCAAGAAGTCATCATCTGAA
>JAUQYS020000424.1:0-5157 GCA_030587585.2 Candidatus Njordarchaeota archaeon | reverse complement strand
TGGATAGTATTGGCGCCGAGTTTTTAGAGCAGCTAAAAGTAAGTGATCCCGATCTATATAACAAGATCCCCGAGGAAATTAAGAAAAAGTATTCTCAAGCGTCAGGGGAGTAGCATATGGGTCTCTACGATGAGGCATTAAAGTACAAAAAATTGGCCGAAGGCGCTATTAAGAGAGGCGATCTTGACGTTGCTAAGAGATATATAAAGATTGCAATAAACAAATTAGAAATTCTTGAGCAATCAACGGAGGACTCAACACTAAAGGAGATATGGCGCAGAGGAATAAATAATTTGAGAATGCTACTAGAAAGCATTGAGAGCGGTGCTATAGCAAAAGCTAAACACGAAGTTAGAGAAGAAACGTTTGGTAAAAGAAAAATACGTGAACCAAAAAAGGGCGAAAAAATAAAGAAGGAGGAGTTTCCAGAAGAATGTGCTGCTGATTTTCTCTATACGAGCATTCCAGATATAGGATTTGATGATGTTGCTGGGCTAGAGCTTGTAAAAAAAGAACTTAAGGAAAGCATAGAATGGCAGTTAAGATATCCAGAATTGCTTAAAAAAATGGGATTACGACCTATAAAGGGAATACTTCTATACGGTCCGCCTGGGACTGGTAAAACATTTGTTGTAAAGGCGGCGGCTGGGCAGTTTAAGATACCTCTAATAATAGTGGATCCAGCATCTCTTCTATCAAAATGGTTGGGTGAATCAGAAAAAATGGTAGCTAGAATTTTCCAATGTGCGAGGAAGGTTAGTCCATGTATTGTTTTTATAGATGAAACTGATAAGGTGTTCCCCATAGAGGTTGCTGGTTCGGATGCTCCAAAAAGAATAGAAGCTCAGCTTTTGCAGGAATTGGATGGCATCAAATCAGGGGAGGGATTTATGGTTATTTTTGCTAGTAATGAACCTTGGAGAATTAATCCAGCCTTGATAAGAGCTGGTCGAATAGATAAGGTAGTATATGTAGGTCCACCTGATAGAAGAATAAGAAAAGAATTATTTAGACTATATCTAAGGGGCGTAGAGTTGGCTGATGATGTAGATTTTGATAGGCTAGTAGAGCTAACAGAGCCTAACCAAGAAGGTTATTATAGTGCCGCAGCAATTTCTCTCATATGTAATGAAGCAAAAAAGAATCTACTGAGAGATTACGAAAAAACGGGTACTCTAAGAAAATTAACGATGAGTGATTTGGTGGAGGCGGTAAGAAATATTAGGCGAGATATCCCAGCTAGTATTATTAGGAGATATGAGGATTGGAAAAAAGAACATTTTGTTGGTGATTAAATATGAGTAAGGATCCATGTATAATTTTTGTTAGGCAAGCTAAGAAAAATTTGGGGTTGCTGAAAAAGAATTATTGGACCGCGGGCCTGTATTTTCTTCAGGCTGCTGAGTGCTATAATAATGCTGGAAATAGAAAGAAAGCATTTGAAAACGCGAGGGAAGCTGTTAAGTGTCTTGAAAAACATTGGTCATATATAAATGACGAAGTGTTACCCGACCTAGAAAAAGCCATAAGTTTGGCTGTTCTTACGGCTCCGAAAAAAAGTAGAAAGGAGCTTAAGGATAAGGCTTTTGAGATATATGTGTATCATGCCCGTAAATTAGAGACTGCTGGTAACCATCTTGGAGCTGCAGAAAAATATGAAAAGTCTATAGAATTTGCGCCTTCAGGATCTGTTGCGAGGGATACAATAATGAAAGCAATATCTATATTGGAACGTGCACTTCAGAAAGAACACATCGTAAAAAATAGAAAGCTCGTAGAGAAAATCGAAAACAAGATTGAAGAGCTCAGAAATCTAATTGTTCCAGAAAAAGGAGAAGAAAAGAAGCCCAAAGCTGTGGAAACAAGATATAAATATATAATCCAGATGGAACCCTACGGGACCATTGCAGAAGCTCTTGAAGACCTCAAGAATGAACCACCGTTTCCTATCAGTGATCCACAATTGAGCATAAGTGGGAAAGAAGCAGAACTAAGATTTACTATTCCTGGATATTCTGCACTAGTTGAGATCTCTTCTTTTGGAAAAGAGTGTGTTTCAAAGATATATTCTTCCAACCTATTGTTTGTTATGGAAATAGCAAGTAGCTTAAAACACTTTTTTGACTCGAAAAATTCGATAAGGCGGGTCGCCCAAGAATCTGTAAAGGGTCCAGTAGAGAAGGAAGACATAATGAAATTTATAGAAAAAATAATGAGATTGCTCAAAATAAGAGACGAAGCAAGAAAAATAGCGTTTTTTGCGGATACTCTAGCTTTTGTTTTGAGCATGGTGAAAGGTTTCGGAGATATGGTTGAAAAAATAAGTGAAATTTCAAAAGAAATTCTTGGCTTATATGTTAGTAGTAAAGAAATAATGCCTGTTGATGCGGAAAGATTAATGCTCCTATTGAAAGAGGCGATGAATATGCTAAAGAAGAGGTGATCTTATTGTCTGGCATGTTGAGCTTAATTGTGGGGATTTTTTCTTGGGTTATCTTTTCGGTAAATGGCAGCGTGATATATCTCAGTTTTTTTGATTGGTATAGAAGAGAAGAAAGCGTTGGGCTAGCATTCAAAGTAGCAGCCGTGTTCAGTATATTTGTTAGTATTATTTTTATGATCATATACAGCTCTGGTATTAATGACGTTTTGAAGTTGTATTGGGATATCGTGTTATCATCTTTTGTGTTGTCTCTGATGATTCTTTATCCATATGTTTCATGGGTAAGAAAGAAGATATATAATCACTATTATGTGGCGGCATATCTGGCCTATAACATAGTCTTGTGGTTTATCTTTCCTCTCTTCTATCTGTATGTAATGGGGTTCGATGTTCCTCAGACTCTATTTGCTAGTTACACAAGTGCAGCCATACTGGGCACATTGCTTGCTACAGCAATTATACGAGAAATAAGACCCAAAGAGGTTATGTTAGGTGGAATACCAGCTCTTACTACAGCCATAACAATAGCAGATATGGGGACAGGAGTTGTTAGCGCAATTGTTCCAAAGATAGGTATCGGTGTTTTTTCTATAAGTTTTGTTCATATTGCGTTGTTTTTATCCATAGTGGTGCAATATTTTTATTATAAGAAGGTGGTAGGTGAGTAGAAGTGAGCTCTGACGTAGAATTGTTTAGGAAGCTGGCATTATCGTTTTATACATTGCCTTGCTGCCCGTATTGTGGTGCGAGATTAGTAGAGATGAAAAACAACATTTGTAGCAGCTGCGGTATGGAGATTTCGAGCTCATTGATAAGGGGTCTAATGCGTGCATATATGGTAAAGAAGATATCTGCGAATGTGATGGCCCCTAAAATCGAACAGAATATTATGGGAATAGATCTGAGCTCTGTTAGTTTAAAATTGAGTAGAGTTATGGATGCTATAGAAAGAAAAATTTTTGCGAAATATAAGGAGGAAATAGAGAGAGCGAAAGATAAGAAGGATGTGGCGGCATTAAGAGAAACAGCTAAAGAAATAAGGGCTATAAAAGAGAAAATAATGGCATATCTACAAGATATTCAAACAAAACAGATCAATGCTGTTATGACCGACGATTTAAGTGCTTTGGAGGAAGCTTATAGAGCATTATCAAACTTTAAAAAAGAGTTATCTCAGTATGTTGACCCGGAGATCCTTGGTGCATACGTAATTCCTCAGTTTACACTTAAAATAGCTGAAAAATACTATTTGGCGTCCCGTTTTAATGATGCTATACGTTGGTATGGTGCCGCATTAACAGCCAATCTCTTTCCAGAAAGTAGTCCTAATGGTAGGAAGCCATTATATATATCTGGTAGTTTCATTCCATTTGGAGCGATATTTTTAGAATCTAATGACGTGGATTTTGATGGTATTGTAGAGATCTTCTATGTTCCAAGTAGGGAAGCTGAAGGTATGGACGTACCGTGCTCTATAATTAACGAAATGGGTAATGTTTGGGCTCCTTATAAGGGCTACGAAGCTTTGGTTCCACGCTTCGGTAGGTTTGGGACAATAGGGATGATCGTTGTTGGTTGGGAAAGTGTCAGAATGGTCGATGCTAAAATATTAAATGTTGATGGAAATGATGTTAGAATAGTCCATGATGGCGATACATACTATACGCTTCCTGCATATCAGGTTAAAGTATTTGATGTGGATGCAGATGGTTATGATGAAGTAATAATCACTAGTACGAGAGGAAGAATGTTTTTGATGAAACATACTGGTAATGTTGTAGATTTTGCTGTTGGTGTTTTTCCGGATGGAAACAAAATAATTGCGCTCACGGTTGATGGTAGATTGGTTATGGTAGATCCTAGGAACCTAGATATGGATCTTATTTTGAGAGGAATAGCAGATCCGCTTAGTGCCATAATTACTGTTGGCGACCTAGATAATGATGGAGTAGATGAAATATATGTGAATTCTTCTGAGGGAACATTAAAGGTATCGATCTCTGATGGAGAATTCAAACACAGTAAGATTCATCAAGGAAATATTTTAGGATGCTATGTAGATGATATAGACGGCGATAATAGGAATGAACTTATTTTGATGGAGCTTGTCGAAAATGGTATTAAAGCCGATATATACGAACTGAAGGAGTTTTTGGATATGAGAACATTCAATAAAGTGGGGTCATTACCTGTATCTCTTGGATATAACGGCGTGCTTAGAAGATCCAGAATAGACTTCGCCTCGCCATTTTATTCTAGAATGATATTCGAAGCTATAGATGTTGATGGTGATGGAGTTAAGGAAGTATTTATTGGGCTAGATAAAGTTTTAGTGTCTCTTGATTTAAAATATGATTGAAATTGGGTGAGGTATTATGTGTATAAATCCCACAAAACCCCGTTATAGAGAGAATGAATATTTATGGGTGCCTCGGGATCCTGAGATAGTAATATATTATTACGAGGTTGGAAAAAAAGACGTAAGACATTTTAGAGTAGCAGAATATGAAGATGCATATGTTATTTGTCCCAATGGGGAAATAAAAGAAATTAGGTCTCCAGGTTTTTATGAAGTTAGGTCTGTTCCTGCAAAGATCATATGGATAAGAACAGCCAAGCTGACGATGACAATAGGTGTTCCTAGAGGAATTTTACCACAAGGATGGGGAGTACATGCTGATATTGCATTAACAGTTGGGGATTCTCAAGCCCTT
>JAUQYS020000360.1:0-2151 GCA_030587585.2 Candidatus Njordarchaeota archaeon | reverse complement strand
TTGGCCGGCGCAACTGCAATACAAATAGGAAGTGTTTTAGCAGAAAAAAGATGGACAATATTTGAGGAAATACTACGAGGATTAGAATATTATCTAAAGGAAAATAATTTTAGATCAGTTAAGGATATAGTAGGCCTAGCGCATAGCTAAAAAACTATTTCTTAGCCTTTATTATCTCATAGCCACCATACTTGAACCATATCGAGCAGGCTCCTTCTGCTGAGACCATGCATGGGCCTATTGGGTGCTCTGGTGTGCATGCTTTTCCGAAGTATTGACAATCTGTTGGTTTTGCTAACCCAAGATTTATTTCTGCACATTTACAGCCTGGTTTTATATCTATTGATTCTCGGATTTTTATATCGAATCTTTTTCTCGCATCTATATATTCGAACTCATCCCGCAAATTCCAAACACTTCTAGCGACAACCCCTATACCCCTCCAACTGCCATCAACAACTTTGAATGCTTCCTCAATAAACTTTTTTGCTATCTTATTCCCCTCCCATGTAACAGCTCTTTTATACTCGTTAACAAGCCTAGGCTTTCCCTCATGTATCTGCTTTAATATTTCATATATTGCCATAACAACATCTAAAGGCTCAAAGCCAGCAACAACTATAGGAACACCAAACTCAGACGCCACAAACTTCCATGCTCCAGCCCCGGTTATTGTTGATACATGTCCCGGAGCTATTATGCCATATATATCTCTTCTGCCCGAAGAAAGAATATATCTCATTATAGGAACTGTTATCCTATAGCTCATCAATATGTACAAATTCTTTGGAACTAGTCTCTTTGCGACATAACTAGCAACCGTCGGTGCTGTTGTTTCGAACCCCACAGCAAAAAATACAAAGTCCTTATTCCTATTTTTCTTGGCTTCTTTTACTGCATCATAGAAACCATATACTATCTCCACACTTCCTCCTTGGCTTCGCATTCTAGATAGTGACATCCTTGTTCCTGGAACCTTATACATATCACCATATGTCAGAACTGTCGCATACTTTGACATCTCTATGGCTTCATCAACCTCCTTAGCGGGCGTAACACATACGGGGCATCCTGGGCCAGCTATTAATTCTAAGCCTTCTGGCATAAGGGATCTTATACCATAATATGTTATCGCAAACTCGTGGGTCCCACAAAAATTCATAATTTTTATTGCTCCTACATCACGCTTAATACTCCTAAATATCTGATCTATCTTCCTCACAAATATTTTAATAGTGTCCCTACTCCTCAGTGCCGACAGCATCTCCTTTATATTCATACTCATTTTCTAATCCCCACACATAAAAGGTATATTATATCAGAATATAACCCAGCAGTAATTTCCCAGAGCTAACGAAACCAATTTATGGATAACAAAATAATCACAAGATTATATAACCATAATAGTGTTCTTGGTTTGATTCACTGACGTAATGATGAGCCCCCCGCAAATTTCATATTTTAATAATAAATCTTATAACTTAGAAGACCTCTTTTCAAGCTTTATATATTCTAGATCATATTTCTGAGATATACGCTCAAATACAAGATCGTCTGCTAATAATATTACTTTTCTTTTGATCCAAATTGCCGCAATGATCGCGTCGAATATCCTCAGCCACTTGGTTTTTTTCGGACCTATCTTCACAAAAACTTCTCTATATTTTTTTATTAGATCAACCGCCTCGAATATTGTAGCATAATCAGGAATCAAAATTCGTACTCTGATTCCATATTCTATCTGATTTTTTAGTATGTGTCTTAGCTTGTCTATGGCTTGAATAACAGCTTCTAATCCGTTTTCTATGTTTTCTCCTTGATTTGAAAAAATTTTATATATGGCCATTATGACCTCTACTATAGCTGGCAACGGCAGTATTAGCTCGTATTCTTTTGCTAGCTCATAGACATGGTCTGCGTATACCGAATTCCTAACTATTAAGCCCCATACCGCCTTTGTATCTAGGAGTATCTTAGGCACTTTTATTCACAACAACTCGTATATTGCTATCTTAGCTTTTTCGAGCTCTTCATCCTCATCGATATTTTCAGAGAGCATTGGCCCCATGTCTCTTAGTTCATCGATTTTTTTCTCGATTTTTTTTAACACAAGAGTATTCTCGGTTACCTCGGCGATAAGAAGAATGCTTC
>JAUQYS020000340.1:0-3118 GCA_030587585.2 Candidatus Njordarchaeota archaeon | reverse complement strand
AAACATTTCATCCACACATAACCATAGCCCGTGTTAAAAGGTACACATCAGATCTTAAACAGATAATGAAATCTCTAGAAGATACAGATATTGGTCCCTTCATTGTTAAGTCAGTAAAATTGAAAAAAAGTACCCTTACATCTCGAGGACCTATCTATGAGGATCTTTCAATTATTAATCTAGGATAAGATCCTATTCGCTTTCCTTTTTTCTATCAAACATTTTTATTATGTGCAATATTTCATCCACAAAGTTTTGTTCAAAAGTTTTTTTGAGATCCACCATTATTTTTAATAAATCTACTTCACCATAATCTAGGCCTTCATATTTTTCGGTATAAACTCTATGAATAATCCGAGAAAGCCTAGCTTTAATTAGTCTTGTAAGCTCAGTTTTTAGTTTTTCTCTTTTCTCAGCAGATAAATTACCTACAGCTTCGGCAACCATATAAAAAAATCCCTCTGGCAACTCAATTATTTTTGGCTTAGAGACCTGCATACTTATGTAACTAATTAGCTGCCCCATTATGGATCGGCTATCCAGATCATCTCTAACCTCGACAATATTGTTCTTTCTAAGAACTCTTGCAATGAATCTTGGCAGCTTCTTTTCCTCACCTACATGCAACATAATTTTACCGTAAGGCAAACTAATTTCATAATCTTTTTTAGGAATAACCACAACCTCTGACAATAAAAATTTAATATATGCTCTCAGTAACATTAATCGAATATCCACAATTTTCATAGTATAACCCGTGAGCCAATTGTTGGAAAACATCAATCATGATATAAAACAAGTAATAATTATTAGAGAAGATCTTAAGAATTTTAATATATCTGTGGGCAAAATGGCTGTTCAAGTAGCTCATGGTGCCGTTGAGGGATTTCGGTTAGTTCTTAGGACAAACCCAAAGATCGCTAGGGCTTGGATTCATCAAGGCCAGAAGAAAATCCTGCTAAGAGTACCAACATTAGCTAAACTCATAGAAAAGTATCGCATGGCCGATGATTTAAATATTCCAGCATCTATAATTGTTGATGCAGGCCTTACAGAGCTCCCCCCAAATACACCAACAGTATTAGTTTTAGGGCCTTGGTACGCAGATATTATCGATAGAGTATCTGGCAATTTACCTCTCCTTAAATATTGGTGATTCCTAGGTATGGTAGCTACAGAAATATTGGATCACATTTGTGGAATAGATTATTATGCTACAGACAGAGACCTCTATATCTCTGCTGATTGGACTGGAATTGATGATTTCATTGTTGAGGAAATTCTTGAAGATGGTACAATCTTATCGTTAGAAAAACCTTACTTGCCGCATAGTGGTCTACCGGGCCTCTTTACTCATTTTGTTCTCATAAAGCGAAATGTTGACACTTTTACTGTCATAAGAGAGCTATCGAAAAAATTAGGGGTTCCCGAAAGTTGGATTTTTTTCAGTGGAATGAAAGACAAGGAAGCCATTACTGTCCAACGTGGATGTATTTTCGGTATCCGTCCTAGCAAGATAATCTCTATAAGTCTTAAGAACGTAACAATAAAAAATCCCATAAGAGAACTTCGAAGAGTACATATTGGCCAACATCTAGGGAATCACTTCATAGTTTACTTCCATAATGTTATTGGGGACGTTTCTAGGATCATAAAAGTAATAGCCTCAAGTGCTATTCCAAATTTTTTTGGTCATCAAAGATTTGGGTTATGGAAACCTATAACGCATATTTCTGGAAAAATGCTTGTTCAGAGAGAATATCTAGATGCTCTACTTTTGTTTTTGCGAGAAATAAATCCTCTATTTCGAAACCGTAAAGAATTAATGGAGTATTTAGAATCAGGGGATTATAGGTCAGCATTGCGTCTATTACCACGTGATAGCTTCTATTATGAACGCATAATTCTTAGGCTTCTTAACAAAGGCTTTTCGCCCGGGACCATTTTAAAGCGCCTGTCATCTACTTTCGTTAGAATTACTATCGAGTCTTATCAATCTTTTCTTTTCAATTTAACTCTAAACAAAATCTTCGAAAGCACCACAACAATACCTAAGAAAATACCTATCATTGGGCACAGATTTAATTTTTTGAATGTTGATCCTAATTTAAAGGAACAAATAAATGATATCCTATCTGCTGAAGATATAAGCTTCTCCGATTTCAAAAATAAACTCTTTCCAAAAACTATTGCTTCAGGTGGATGGAGAAAATCTAAAATAAAGTTAGAGAATATTTCCTACCAGCATGTTAGCAAAAACACTTTCCGTGTTGAATTCTCCTTACCAAAAGGCTCCTTTGCTACTGTCATCATCAGAGAAATTACCAAAAAGAACTTCTTATTTTTGATATTCAAACGAAAATATGGGTTGGATATCCAAAAATATATTGATCTTATGCTTATTTACTACGAAAGAATAAGACGAAGATATTTCGATAATATGCATCTTAAATCTTTTAGGTAAAAGAGCAAAAAAATAGAATTTTTTTATATTTCTGGTATCGGTACACTTTCGAGTGCGGCCGTCATAATATCTGCTGGTTTGACTCCGCCCAGTTCTACTTCGGGTTTAAGGAAAATTCTATGCGGCAGTACATATGATGCTATATCTTTTACGTCTTCTGGTGTCACATATGACCTACCTTTTAAAGCTGCGTTCGCTCTAGAGCACATCAATAGTGCTATTGATGCACGTGGTGAACATCCAAAAAGTACTCTAGAATCCCTTCGAATTGCCATGACGATATCTCTTATGTACTCGAGTACAATATCTTCAACACTTACTTTGGTTTCAATAAATTTTTGCATTTCTATTACAGTTCTGGCACTCGTAACCTGTGATGTTATAACCCGCTTGACAGTCCTCATTTTTAGTTTCAAAATTTGAAGCTCTTCATCTTCATTCGGATAATCCACTTGAACATATATCATGAAGCGACTTAACTGAGCCTCTGGCAGTGGATATGTTCCCTCCAATTCTACGGGATTTTGTGTTGCCAAAACAAGGAATGGTTTCGGAAGCGGATATGTTATTCCTTCCACGGTGACTGTTTTTTCTTCCATTGCTTCTAAAAGTGCAGCTTGAGTCTTAGGCGGAGCTCTATTGATCTCATCAGCA
>JAUQYS020000329.1:0-2626 GCA_030587585.2 Candidatus Njordarchaeota archaeon | reverse complement strand
TTTTTGTGTATTTTTCAATGGGTTTTGATATCATAACTCTAAATGCAAGGTCTTCTACGCTGTATAATCCCTTTGAAAGCTTCTGATAGATCTCTATGATTTTTTCCTCTATTTTTTTCTTTGCGGCTTTCATATCCTCAGGGGTGCGTACTTTTCTTAAAATTTCAAGTACGGCGACGAATTCTTTCTTAAGAAATTCAGGAGTATTTCGTTTTTTTCCTAAGAGACCCTTAATATCTAGGTTGCCGTCTTTTAAAAGACCAAAGTAGTTTTTCTTTCTTTCAGAAAATGAAACAAAAATATAAGCCTTATCTACCTCTAGGTCTACTCTTAGTTCTTTTGATGTCCAATCTATTAGATCCTCTATGTTTTCTTTAGAGGGATTATGTATGAAAATACTGTCCGTATCGCCGTAAATAACATCCAGATTCATTTTTCTTGCTTTTTCTGCCACGGCTAGAATTTTATGGCGACCTATAGATGTTATAGATTCAGCTACTGGTAAGAAAAATAAGCTAAAGGTCTCGGCCCCAAAAACGCCATAGGAGGCATTTATAAGGACCTTCAATGCTCCCTGAATCACAGAATAAAATTCTCTTTTTTGGGGGTCTGGGTGTTTTTTTGATAATTTCTTATAATAGTTGACTCTAAGATCTCTAATAAAGCCAACGAGATTGGATGCCAATCCATTTTTTTTAGTGCATATCCAGTAATCTAGGTCTATAACTTTGTTGTTTTTGCATTCTTCATGAGGACAAAGTACTGTATCGAAAGAGATGTTGTGTACTTTTATGATTGTGGGATATATTGAAGCAAAGTCAAGAACATAAACATTAAACCATGTACCAGCTTTAGGCTGAAAAACTACGGCTCCTCGATATTTCTTGCCTTTTATGACTGGCTGTGGTCTAGGTGCTAGCTCCATTTTTTCTTTTTTCTTTTCGAAATCTATGTCATTTGGAATGAGCCAGTTTCTTTCTCGCATCTCAGCATAGAACCAATTTCCGATCCAACCAGATACGCCACGTCTAGTGAGGTCTTTTATTGGGTACCTAGTGATTCTGGAAAGAATGACCATGACTCTAAATGGAAGCCAGTTGTTAAATGTAAAGAGTTTAGCTGTTAGATATGCGTCCCACCAGTTATATTTTGCTATGTCTCCGAGGGACATTTCCTCGAATACTACGTTGTGAAATAGTTTTCTCTCACCTAAAAGGACAAATGCTAATTCATCGAGGCTTGTTGTTTCATAAATGTCTTTGAATACATAAGCTTTTATGGCACCGTTGGAATAGAATTTATATAAGTCTATGTGTACTCCAATACGCATATCGGCGATTATTAGGTCTCCTGTTCGTCTAACAGTAAATGGAACGAGTTTCCGGTCGATTCCTAGCCGCTTGGCCCTCGCAAGTAAGTAATTCAAGTCAAAATTATCTCCGTTGAATGTGATAAGTATAGGGATGTCCCATAATTTTTTGAAAACATCAATTAGTAGAAGTCTCTCAGATTGGTATATTCTTACCGGTATTTTATAACTATTAAGCGTGATTAGACCTATTTTATATCCTAGGTGTTCCTCAATTATCTTAATATCTTTGTAGCTTTCATCTTTTCGTTTTTTCCAGTCTAGCAGATATACTTCTCCTTTGTACTCATGTGTTTTTGTATCGTACCAAATAAGGCTTATCGATATCACGGGTTCATTAGGATCTCTAGCATCGGGCATCTTGTCAGGAGAAGATCCAGCTTCGATATCCATGGCGTAGAATCTTATTGGCGGGATTTCCTGCATTAGGATGGGTACATATTTTGAGATAAGATCAGTAAATCTCTTGTCGATTACCTCTAATACGTCATTAATTTCACCACTCGGGGCTAGATTAATATCATTATTTTCGACTTCATAAATAGCTGATGGCCAAAGCTTTTTGTTATCATATAGATAACATAGATAGTATTTTATTCTTGCTTCCCATACATGTTCTTCGCCGAGGATAGTTCTCAGGCCTTTTTTCCCTCCAGAACCGCCAACACCTTGGGGTGTTCTCACGATGACTTTATTTATTGATATTTCCTTATCGAACAGGGGATGATATTTTCTAATTTTGATGATGTCTACGATGTTTTGTAGTACGCCGTGCTGAGATGCTAGGCCTTTTATCTCTTCTTTGGATAAGTCTGTAAGAAGATATGGTTTATGATCGGTCCAATCTATCATCAAAAACATGTTTTCTGTTTCTATGTCGTAGAATTTCATTACTGCTTTATTTGTGTCTGGGTCGTAGTCGATCCCTAATAGGAAGGCTTTGTTGCTGTGTTTTCTCCCTCGCGGTTTGTTTGATATTTTGATCAGGGATTCTAAGGCTTCTTCTTCAATTTTTCTTATAGCTGATAGCGCGCTCTTGGTTGGTGTTACCTCTTTTTCTGTAGGTCTAGGCAGTTTTTCTTTTTTCTTTGTGGCTTTCGGTTTTTTAAGGAATTGATCTAGTGTTGTATGTTTCATTGTTGACGACCAGAAGAGGTATTCAAGAAAATAATAAATAATGAATAACATAAAAGTTTAGTTTTTGGGGTCATGCTGAAAATTTCTTTATGGCTTCTTTGACTAGTTTTTCTCCGAAGG
>JAUQYS020000299.1:0-4022 GCA_030587585.2 Candidatus Njordarchaeota archaeon | reverse complement strand
ACTTTAATTATTATATTTTTGTTTAGTGATTAATAATGGCAAATAAGAAACCATTCGTATCTGTAATAATACTTAACTATAATGGACTAAGGTTTCTTGATAGATGTCTAAGCTCAGTATTGAATACAGACTACGATAATTTTGAAGTGATATTTGTTGATAATGGATCGACTGATGGCAGTGTGGAATTTGTGAAAGAAAAATTTGGGGACGATCCGCGCCTTAAAATAATACAAAATAAAGAAAATCTGGGTTTTTCGGGGGGAAACAATGTTGGTATTAGACAATCGAGAGGAAAGTATATTGTTCTTCTCAACAATGATACTGTTGTTGAGTCAGAATGGTTGACTGAGCTAGTAGGAGTTATGGAAAAAAGAAAAGATATAGGTATGGCTCAACCAGCTATACTATACATGGATACGGATCGCGTACAGACATTAGGCAATCTTTTGGATGGGATGCTAATGCTTGTTAAGTCCATAGGACAAGGATACAGATTTCCGAAAAAAAAGATCAGAAAAGCGATAAGAGTAACGTATCCTTTAGGGGCGTGTTTAATTGTAAGGAGAAGTCTTCTCAGGAAAATAGGCCTATTCGATGAGAAATTTTTAATATATCACGACGATACGTATTGGGGGGTCCTCTCTTGGTTGGCGGGTTTGAAGGCAGTTTCGATTCTATCGGCGACTATATATCATAAGGGTAGAGCCACGCTCAGCAAGTTCAAGAAGGGTCGATTGATATATTTTAATACTAAATCTAGAGTGGCGCTAATATTAGAAATCTGGAGAAAGAAAGATCTCTTCATGAGATTATCGTCGTTTCTATTTATGTGGTCAGCCTATATAGTATTGAAGTCTATGTCTGATAGGTTTCCGGGATATATTAAGAGCATGCTATATGCATATTTTTGGGTATTAAGGAATATGAAGCATATTCTAACGCAAAGAAAAGTAATATCTCAACGGATCGGTGCAATGAATTACAAGTTACTAAACAAGGCCCTGTTGCCTAATCCATTTGTATTCAAAAATATTAACAAGCTCATATTAGAAAAAATAGGGGTCACAAGAAAATAGAATATTGCGGTCATAGTTTGATAATTTTATATTTCAATAATGCTAGTTTCGCCTATTACGAGCCTTAACCCTCTTTTCTTAGATGAGCTTCTAATAACTTTAGCGTTCGTACCAATAATACTATCTATTATCCTTATGTCATCCGAGATATCTATCTGAGCGTGATTCATTATCAGTGAACCAAAGATTTCACCACCAGAGATCTTCACATTATCCTCGATTGAAGTGTAGGGTCCAATAAACGTATTCGGCCCAATTACACATTTACTACCAATATATACGGGGCCCCTAATTATCGTATTCTCAAGAATTTCTGTATCCTTGCCTATGTAGACGCGTCCTAGAACCTCAGACTTCTCAGATATGTTTCCATTAATATTTTCTTCCAATGTATCAAGTATCAAATAAAGAGCTTCTAATAGGTCTCTAGGCTTACCGGTATCTTTCCACCAGCCTCTAATTATTTGATGACCAACCTTGTAGTTGTGGTTTAGGAGCCATTGAATAGCATCAGTTATCTCAAGTTCACCTCTCCAGGAGGGTTTTAGGTGTTCTATAGCCTCGAAGATAGATTTTCTGAAAAAGTATACACCAACAAGCGCGTAATTGCTAGGCGGGACTTTTGGTTTCTCAACAAGTCTAACAATTTTTCCATCTCTTATATCAGCAACACCAAATCGAGTAGGATCCTTAGTATACGCAAGAAGAATTAACGCATCATAGTCCCCTGATTCGAATTTTTTCTTAAATTGTGCGATGCCCTCTTTTAATATGTTATCCCCCAAATAGACTATGAAAGGATCGTCACCAATGTAGTCCTTGGATACTTTTATTGCATGAGCAATACCCATTTGAGGCTCCTGAACTATATACTCAAAATTAGCACCGAATTTTGATCCATCACCAAAATGTTCCATAATTTTTTTCTTCAGATACCCAACAACGATTCCTATGTCCTTTATTCCAGCATCAATCAGATGATCCAGAGAATATTGCATCATAGGTTTGCCAGCAAGGGGAATCATATGTTTAGGAAGAGTGTGCGTGATAGGTCTCAGGCGGGTGCCCTTTCCAGCCACTAATATTAGTCCTTTCATATTTATCATCTTTGAAAATCTCTATGAAGATAGAAAAAAGAATTTAAATACGAGATAGTTTCTGGAGATATTAAAAAAATTAAACAAGCAGAACCATTCATTTTTTTGAAAAATTTTGTTATTCGTTTTACCAAGATATATAAGCTTTCATAGTTGTTTTCGGTGTCAATACATGCGTTATCTAATATTGTTACTGTTGATCATAGCCACATGTTTTGGTAGTATTTACGGTTATAATGAAACTACTATTGAAGAATTAAAGCTTAGTGATATCAGTAATATATCCTACGTTGGGGGCGGACTAAAGAATGTTGCTAAGTTAGGAACATTTCAAGCAAATCGTATGAAAATACAAAATGCCCAATCAATTATGGTAAAATATGTTGAAAAGAAGGCATTATATCCGGGAGAAATACGCGAGATAGAAAGGATAAAGATAGGAACGCACATAGATATTGCTATAAGAGGCAAAAACTACATAACTATAAACGGATCACAAAACATAGTGGCATTTACGGAAGAAATATTGGATTGGGACATAGGCGACATAGAAAACGACGGGTATCAAGAAATAATTGTACTAACCAAAAGCAAGCTATATCTAATTAATAGCAATCTAACATTGAGATGGTACACTGATAGGGTGGATAATATTGACAGGATCTATATTGGTGGGGGCCCAAGCACGCAGCAGTACAACATAATCGTGGGATGGATAAACAACAATAACACCATAGTCTACTACAACTATACTGGAGAATACATGAACACGATAAAACTAAGCGGCAACCCAAACATCACTGAGATAATACACACAGAAGACTACTACTACGCGTTTGTTCCACAGCACAACATATTTTACTGGAAATATGGCTCCACAATAGGAACTAAACTCCACACAGTACCAAGCTCACACCTCACGAAGGATGAAGGCGAAACCGGCATATATGAGATTCACAACGATACAGTATTAACAGAGATATGGCACATCGAAGGCGTATCACAGGACGCATACTGGGCGATAGAGGATTTGAATGATTATGCGTTTTTTGTTTCGGGCCCTAAAATAGCTGTGTATGATGTTGATGGCGATTCCGAATATGAATTTGTATTATGGAACAATACGAAGATATTGGCTATAGATAGGACAGGAGCGGGGTCCGCTTCATATAGAGAAGTCATTGTCGATAACATTAATGATTTAGCAATGATACCTGGATATGTAGTAATTCTGCGTGATAATAGAATAGAATATTATTATTTTGCAGATATGAGCTACTCGGGGCAGAGTGCAGTTATAGACATAAAAAATCTTACTGAGCCGTATGTTTTATTATATGCTTATGGGCCATATGGGGAGTGCTATGAGATACTTGATCCGATCAGGGTAAATATAAGATTTCTTCATGCTGGATATAGATTCAGTTTTTGGGAGGATCACTTCATAGCATATAATTCTCATAGGCTTGTAGAATACTACCCAAACACCACGAGGGAATACATTTTTGACGGCTTCATAGAAACGGCAATGGTGACATCATCCGGGTTCGCCATAAATTGGTTCAATGGTACAGGATGCTTATATAGGAATGGATATCAGCTATGGAAACATCCTTGGAATATTGACGCAGGAATGTATGCTGACTATAACATAAATAATGACGAACTATACATAGTGAATAGCACTGGCCATATCTTTCGAGTCCGACGAGATATTTCGTTCATAACATGGATCCCGCCATTATCAGGAAACATGAAGCCAGTAAGAATATTTGCATATCCACAAGGATATCTCTATGCGATTGTTAACTATACAGACACAAACGCTACAATTAATATATACAAT
>JAUQYS020000290.1:0-6579 GCA_030587585.2 Candidatus Njordarchaeota archaeon | reverse complement strand
TTGTTTTGTTTTCTCTAGCACTATTTCGTTAGTTTTTCATTGAGACTCAGATCTTTTATTTATGCGGGAAAAATGGCCCAGAAAAACCAAATATAGTTGCAAAGTAGTTTTTATGCTCTTATTTCTAGGGCTTCTAGTATGCTATGATCGACACTAGAGGGACTGAATCTAGAGACAGCAAATAGCAACAGGGAAAACAGAAACAAGATTATCGCAGGAACGGGATGTTCTCAATCAGGAGATCATACACATCGGACACGCAGTGATGAGTGCATCCCGGGACGCACAGCATGCGTCCATTACTCCCAAGACAAAACATTCGGTATCGAGGCCCAGATTAGACAAAGACTAGATTCTTCTGAGAGGGTGCGTCCTAGGGACGTGCATTGTGCGTCCGGGACGCTCCAACCGAAACGCTGGATGTTGAGCGAAATATTGGATGAAAAGCATAGGATTGGTGTTGTTCTTTTTCTCAATTTTTGGTGTGCGTCCGGGGACGAATGCTGTGCGTCCAGTTTTTCTTGGACGAAACCCATGGCTATGTTGGATATATTTGATGATAATAGGGTGTTCTTAGGGCTGTGGGTCTGGGACGAATGCTGTGTGTCCATGGACGCACACTTTGCTTGTTGTCTTGATATATGCTGGTTGTGCTGCTAGATGTTGTATGGAGAGCACTTCGCCTTCTTATTTGGTCTAACTGGCAACACCATATAGGTGGTGAATCACACAAGAAAAATCGCATACTGAAAATAAATGTATTATGATGAGGCTAAGAGAAGAATACCTAAGATTCTTCATTAATGAACCTATAGAAGTGGCTGCAAGAATAGCAGAGAAGGAAAAAAATAGGAGCAATATTCGGGATAACAATAACATAGACACAAGGATTATTCATTAAGTTAGTCAGGGGAAGACATAGTCCAGCTATACGTCGCTATAACCATACTCTTTTTATTTCTTTAATAGTGTCAAAATCATCGTCTTCACTAATAATTGTGGGGATTTTATGCTTTAGCATTGTTGCTACATGAATTGCATCTGAAGGCTTTAACTTATAGGTTTTTATTATTCTGAAGAAATCATCAAGTATTCTGGAGTTTATCGCTAATATACTAATATAGGGAAGAACAGCATTCTGGACGAAACTTAGTGTAGCGTCATAAGGCACATTATACTTTTTCCGTGATACCCAGACAAGCTCATCAAGTACGAGCATATCCGTATATAAAACGTATGTCCTAATAGCATCATAGTATAGTTCCTCGTAAGATCTCCTATATTCTTCGTCCGTGATGCAGTTGAGGTATATTAGTAAGTCAGCATCAATGAATGCCTGCTCCCTATTCAAATTCCTCCTCAAGCGATACACCCTTAAGTTCTCCTGGCTTAGGGGATACCGTATTAAGTTCTCTTAGTCTATCTACATGAGACCTAAAGAATTCCTTAAGCCTCTCAATATCATTTGCAGGTCTCAACAGTATACCATCATCCCTCAACTCCACCAATACCCAACCCCCCTCCTCAAAACCATACCGTGTCCGAATAATCTTTGGAATAATTAGATACCCTTTTTTTCCAAGCCTCAGCTTCAAGGCAACCACATGATCCACCAAATTCCAATCAATATTCCAACAAATACAATATCAAAAAAAATCTATATAAAAATTTTAAAGCAGATGTTTTTCGACAGCACCATCCACAACACCACCCAGCAACACCCAAAAATGACATACAACATCTAGCAGCACAACCAGCATATATCCCGACAACAAGCAAGTGTGCGTCTAGGTTGGAGCGTCCCGGACGCACAATGCACGTCCCTGGGACGCACCCTCTCAGAAGCATCTAGTCTCTGTCTAATCTGGGCCTCGATACCGAATGTTTTGTCTTAAGAGTAATGGACGCATGCTGTGCGTCCCGGAATGCACTCATCACTGCTTGTCCGATGTGTATGATCTCTCGATTGAGAACATCTCGTTCCCGCGATAATCCTGTTTCTGTTTTCCCTGTTGCTCTTTGCTGTCTCTAGATTCAATCCCTCTAGTGTCGATCATAGCATACTAGAAGCCCTAGAAATAAGAGCATAAAAACTACTTTGCAACTAGATTTGGCTTTTCTGGGCCATTTTTCCCGCATAAATAAAAGATCTGGGCCTCAATTAAACAATAACGAAATAGTGCTAGAGAAAACAAAACAAATTTCGGAAATACTGTATAAATATATACAAAACACACCACAACATCAATAGACCTTCTTTCTGAAGAAAAAAGTTTTTTTCGAGAAAAAATGAGAAGGTCAGAAAGAAACATGCGCACGATACTTTGCGGCAAGATCCGTTGCTTCCTTTTTCAACAATGCATAAAACTCATCAAAAATCTCCTTACGCTCACCAACAACACGCTCTCCCTTCTCATCCACCTCAGCCCACAAATACTTCAACTTAGGAAGCATCTTAGAACACTCCAGCTCCACGATAACATCAACAGGCACACGCTCAGCAAGACAAATCATAACATCATAATAACGTATAAAAGCCTCAAGAATAAGAGCCTGAATATGAGGAGGCGTAAACCTATCAACAACATGAAAAGCATTCTGAATAAGATAACCATTCTTAAACAGCTTAGTGAAATACAACACAAAACGCTCCCGATTAGGCAAAGCCTTCTCACCAACAACCTTAGAGATATCCTCCAAACGCGAACCCTCCTCCAAAATCTTCAACGCCTTAGCACGATGATCGAAAAACTTAGGGGACCCAAACTCAGTAGCAAAATACTCACGAAGCAAATCAACATAACGCGAAAACGACAAAGTCCAATTAATAGCCGGAAAATGCCTAGCGAAAGCCAACTTTTTATCCAAAGCCCACAAAGTACCCACAAAACGCATAGTCGTAGCCGTAACAGGCTCCAAAAAATCACCACCAGGAGGACTCACAGCACCCATAATACTAAGAGAACCCTCCCTAGGTCTACTACCCAACGTTAAGACACGCCCAGACCGCTCATAAAACCCAGCGATAAGCTGAACTATGTGCGCAGGGAAACCCTCCTCCACGGGAATATCCCCAAGACGCCCAGAAAGCTCCCTAACAGCCTCCATCCACCTCGAAGTCGAATCAGCCATAAGAGCAACATTATACCCCTGATCCCTAAAATACTCACCCATAGTAACACCAATATATACAGACGCCTCCCTAGCCGCTACTGGTAAGTTAGAAACATTAGCAATAAAGATAGATCTTTCAATAATCTTTCTCCCAGTTTTTGGATCCTCCAACTCCGGAAAGTGCGTCACGACGTCCGCCATCTCATTTCCACGCTCCCCTGTTCCTACGTATATGATGATGTCGGCCCATGACCATTTTGCTAGGCTGTGTAGTGTGACTGTTTTTCCTGTTCCGAATCCGCCTGGGATTGCTGCTGAGCCGCCTTGTGCTATTGGGAAGAATGTGTCTATTACGCGTTGGCCTGTTATGAGGGGTTTTGTTGGTGGTAGTTTTTCTTTGTAGGGTCTGGGTATTTTTACTGGCCATTCTTGCATCATTGTTATTTGGGTTTTTTTGCCTTCGGGGGTTTCTATGGTTGCGATTGGTTCGGTTATTTTGTATTTTCCTTCTTTTATTTCTATGATTTTTCCTCTTGCTCCGTAGGGGACTAGGATTTTGTGTTGTATTGCTATTGTTTCTTGTACTGTTCCGATTATGTCTACTGGTTGGACGTGTTCTCCTTCTTTTATTGTTGGTATGAAGTCCCATTTTTTGTTTAGGTCGAGGGGGTCTGTTTTTATTCCTCTGGGTACGAATGGTCCGGCTGTTTTCCATATTTTTGTTAGGGGGTTTTGTAGTCCGTCGTATATTTGTTTTAGTATTCCTGGTCCTAGTTTTGCTGTTAGTGGTTTTTGTGTGTTTTCTACTTCATCGTATGGTTTGACGCCGCTTGTGTCTTCGTATACTTGTATTGCGGCTTTGTTTCCGTGGATTCTTATTATTTCTCCGATAAGTTTGTCTGTTCCTATGTGTACTACGTCTCCTATTTTTGGGGTGTGAATGTCTTGTGCTATTATTAGGCTTCCTGCTACTCTTATTACTTGTCCTCTCTTTATTTTTATCACCAGTAGCTATATGCAAATTTTGCTATTATTTTTTGGGTATAAATTTGTTGGGAGGAGCATAGTACTACTGTATTGGTGTTTTAGAAGAATACTGATGGGTTGATGGTTTTTGGGGATTGAAGGGCTACTAATTTACGTATCTTTAAATAGCTATTTTTGTTTATTTCCATTCTGGCGTGTGTGGTGTTGTTAATGCTTGGTGATTTCTGTGCCATATAAACGTAAAAACCGGGGCCGTAAGAAGGGTAGGAGCCCCGGCCGTGTTGGGTATGTGACTTGTGTTATGTGTGGTGCCAGAGTTCCGGAAGATAAGGCTATTAAGCGTGTTGTTTGGGGGTCGACTGTTGGGGGAAATATCGCGAAAGAACTGGCGGCACAGGGTACGTTGATTACAACGCAGAGAAAGGTAAAATATTATTGTGTACGTTGTGCGATGTATCTAGGGATAGTCAAGATACGTCCGAGAGATGAAAGAAAGGAGATCCCTGAAGAGATGTTAGAAAAAAGACTGAGAAGAATCGTTGGTACATAGATTATTTCTTTTTCTTACTTCTGGACATGTATTCTTTTAGTGTTTTTCTTTCGATGATTATGAGCCCAATTAGTGGTAAAACCGTTATTATTGCTGTTCCTTCAAGCATAATTTCTTGTATTTTTTCGGTATCAACGTATATTGTTCTGAGCTTAACAATGACGAAAAGCTCTTTCGATATGGAGGTATAAGAGTTATTATAGGAATCTCTATATGCTATTGTTGTTTTTCCTAGCGATACATTTTTTTGGGATGAGTGGATAATTCGTATGCGGTAGCGAATGTAGATGGTAACGTTAGGATCTAATAGTGGGACGTAGTACTTGGTTGAGTGATTTTGTGTTTCTATAGTCCACTCAGGGTAGTTTTCGTCTTGTATAACTAGGTCATAAGCGGTTGTGTTTCCAAAATTAGCTATTATTATTGATATCTCAAACCATTCGCCGATATTGACTTCAGGTTTTTCGGATTTTTTGTAGACGAAGATAATTGGAATGTCTCCCCGAATTTTGTAGCTATTTGTGGTTTCGGATACGATATTATTAATGTTGGGCGTGTTGGAGTGAACCGCAATATCTGAATATAGCAATAAAAAGAATGTTAGCAATAATAGGGATACATAAGATTTGCGAGTCATTTTTTGTTTTCCTCGCTAACTATCTGACTGGCATTAAATGTCCAAGGTAATGAAGGCATATTATCAAAATCTTCTGGCCAAATAACCTTGTATAGCTTTATGAATTCGTTACCCATGGTTTTTTTCATGATGTATTTGAAATAAATGAGGTTACTGACTTTGAAGCTAGTACTCTTATCTGAAAGTTGTTTTTCACCATAATTCTTAACCCATTTAGAGACGAGAGTATCATCCTTATACACGAGCAATTGCCACAGGACAGAATGGAAGAAAGGTTCCTTATACTTGGATTCCTCCTTGTTAAAGTATGCATCTTCGCTTACACCATAAACTGGAGCATACTTACTAGCGATCTTAATCATCCATATAGCCTTAGCAACATCAACAGAATAGACCAGAACCCATCTAACTCTGTATTTTCGCATAAGTATTATTGCTTTCTCAGGGGGAAGCATAAGCATACTCCCAACAGTACCCATCTGTGTAGAATTACGAGTACCATTATCTGCGAGAGTCGTCGTATTAGAGACGACAGTACAACGATAGCCATAATCCCACCAAGATAGGACAACGTCTGTTGGTTTGGCATATTGATGTAGATAATCGAAAATCTCTCTTTCAGCATTAGAATAATCGTAACCGCCGTAGTATTTGGCTAGAGTAACACATTGATTTACAGACACTATAAGAATAATAAACACAGTGGCATAAACAGCAGTAGCCACACCTTTTGGTGGCCGGCGCTCACCCAGAAATATTCTCACTATCCGAGATTTGTGGAGGATATAGCGCTTAGTTAGGAATCGTGTGTAGGGTTCTAGCATATAGTCCACTCCCAGACCTACCGCTACGGAGAGTATAGGAGATCCTAGAACGATGTACCTAGTTATGGATGCTGCAAAATAGAATGATGTTACAACAAGAAGAAACAGCAATAGATCTGTTTTATCACGGCGATCAATCATCGCAAGTATGGAGAGAGGTATAAATATCACGCCTAAGCCGACACCCATGTAGAAGTTTGACCATATCCCAGGTTGATTCTCAGCTACGCTTGTGTATGCTACAATTTCTTCTCGAAGGAATGGATTTAGAATAGAAGCAAATTTTCCAGTTATTGTCTTTAGGTATCCCATAGCTGAGAGGACAAGTACACCTAGTACGGCTAGCACTAAACCAATTCCAACTAGGATTTTATACATCTCATAGTATGTTTTGCCGAACATATTGGAAAAGTACTTTGCTAGATAGTCAAAGAATACTAGGATTAATACGCCTAGGCAGATAGCAA
>JAUQYS020000242.1:0-2143 GCA_030587585.2 Candidatus Njordarchaeota archaeon | reverse complement strand
ACCACATAATCCCAAAAAATAATTAAATTTTAGACCTAATTAAAAACATATCTTTTTTGCTTCTCCAGCACACTTTACCCAAAAAAATCAATCAACACAGCAACAAATAATTTCCATAATGATAGCTAAATATAACACTTCTGACCATTACTACTACCCTATTAAACTCAATAACCCTCATCGTAAAAGAAATCAATAGCTTTTCAAAGCTAACTTAAACATTATCCATACATAAAAACCCAACATCCCCCAAACTAAAGAAAAAACTAAAAAATACCTATATTATCTTAAAACATAGAAAAACTAAAATATTTTTACGAATATTAAAATTCGTATCTGGCAATGTTGATCTTTTCATATATCTTATCGCTAGATATTATTATGTTATCTACACTCTTTATGGATGCCGCCAATAACGCATCAAAAAATGATACGCCCTGACCTATGAATGACAGAGCATCAATAAAGACACTAGTATTGAGAGTCTTCTTATATGCGATACCATACTGAACCAATATTCTCTGCACAGCCAATAGTGCCTTTTTTATCTGATTATTCGAATAGCCTTTGGATTTCATAACAACGACGAATTCTAAAAGGACAACATCAGTTACATAGACATCTCTTATCTTTCCCGTCTGGATTTCCTTTAGGAGTCCTATTGCTCTACCATGGTGTTTGTCCTTAGGGTTAAAAGCGAAGAGTACTTGGGTATCTAGTCCTGGCATTGATCAGCAACTCTGAACAAATATTTTTCGGCCTCTGTCCTAGCCCTTCTATTATACGTGAAGTCCCCAAGAACCTCCTCGAGTATTTTGAATGGGTCTCGTAGAGGTTCAAGAACTATGTTTCCATTCTCCAATCTTACCTCCAGCATGTCCCCTTCCGACAGCCCAAGCAGATCCATAATTTCTCTGGGCAAAATTATCGCATTATTTTTCACAAAAGCTTCAGCCATTCAACCCCCTCCATAAATATAATCATTCTTTCTAATTTTAAAAAAGAATTTATATCATCCATATTGGTTCGCTGTATTTTGTTTTTTCGAATGATGCTAGCGCTATGTTTTTTACGTTTGCTAGTTTGTGTGCGTAGTATATTGTTATCGGTAGTTTTGCGTATCCAAATTTTGTAGCGTAATTAGTTGCCAGCTAAAACACTTGTTTTGCTATATATTTTCTTTCTTCTGTTAGGATCTTCAAATTTTTCTTCATTTATTTTATATATGCGTTCTGGAGTTACGACTTGAGTTACTTCCCCAACAGTAAGTCGTTCTACTTTTCCATCCTTTATTTTTACGGCAATAATATCAATATCTCTAATGCCATCACTCCCTTTGTATTGTACTTCTGTCATCACAAAGAAGCCCTGTATCTCCAAAAATTCCTTAACAAGATTCGTATAGTAATCATGCGCCAATATATTCACCATTGTGAGGCATACTACAAATTTCAATTTGCAAATAACACACACATAGCATTAAAATGGCGAATCTATTCTTTTGGAGATAGTCTCTTCCTTATAAATCCTATTAGCGAGTTTACAAATGTTAATGCTGAGAATATTATCGGGTTAACTGCTACGCCAAGAATGCTAACCACTAGCTGACTTCCATCTATAAGAGCCTGCACACCTTTCTGTTTGTCCTCCGATAAGCTCTTTATTACGTTCTTAGGCATGTCTATTAGCTTCTTAAATAGTTCGTCGCAAAACAAGCTACGTAGGGTGCTTTTATGGTTTCTAAATGGAAACACGAGGCGGTAGAGTGGATAAAAAATCAAGTCGGCGGGAATAGTTAGGTGAGACAGAAAAAGCAACAACAGATGGATGAGGCTTTTCTCATTTTAGTTCTCAGATATATGAGAGGCTTGTTCAGTTTTTGTTCAGTTTTTGTTCAGTTTTTGTCCAGTTGTTCAGTTTTTGTTCAGTTTTTTCGGGACCAGACACCAAACAACCCCAGCCACATTAGACGAAAATGATGTGTTTTTGTTCAGTTTTTGTCCAGTTGTTGAATATGTCCAAAAATTGTTTGGTGTTGTTTTTGTGTGGTTTTTTCTGTGTCACCATGCGATTATTATAGGGGATGTATAAATAATAGATATGCTATCAATGGCAGGTATATTATTAATACATATGCTATTTA
>JAUQYS020000131.1:0-14623 GCA_030587585.2 Candidatus Njordarchaeota archaeon | reverse complement strand
TATATTTTTATATTTGTATATATCAATTTATTTATTTTTTTATTTGCATTATTGTTCTGATAAATATGGGTATCTATATTGGCTGAAGGAGGTACTATACGTTTCTGGAGTGGTAATATAGCTGTTGCTGAAGGTATGATAGCAGCTGGATTAAGGTTCTTCGCGGGCTATCCTATTACTCCTCAAAACGAAATAATGGAGTACCTATCTTCTAGACTTCCAGAAGAGGGAGGATTATTTGTCCAAATGGAAGATGAGATCGGTTCTATAGCCGCGGTTATTGGGGCTTCTTGGGGAGGCCTTAAAGCGGCAACAGCTACATCAGGCCCCGGTTTTTCTCTTATGCAAGAGAATATTGGTCTTGCTTTTATGATGGAGGCCCCATGTGTTATTGTAAATGTTCAGCGAGGAGGCCCCAGTACTGGTTTACCTACAATGATGGGAACAGGAGACATAATGCAGACAAGATGGGGAACTCATGGTCCTCATGAGATGGTTGTTTTGTACCCTAACTCGGCCCAGGAATGTTTTGAATTAGCCATTAAGGCTTTTAATTTGGCAGAAAAGCTTAGAACTCCGGTGGTATTATTGATGGATGAAGGTTTGTCGCACATGTATGAGAAAGTTAGGGTTCCCGATAAGAGGGATATTATAATAATAAATAGAAAAATGGCAAAAGATCCTAGTAATTATCTTCCCTATCGAGCTGATCCAGAGGACTTAGTCCCACTAATGGCTCCAGTAGGAGAGGGATTTAGAATACAGACAACTGGTCTTACTCATGATGAGCGAGGGTATCCCGCTATGAATGCTGACGCTCATAATAAGCTTATTGGTAGACTCATAAAGAAAATACATAAACATAAGAATCTGATTATTGATGTAGAGGAATACAGAATGGAGGATGCAGAGTTAGCGCTAGTATCTTATGGTACTCCATCAAGAACATGTAGAAGAGCAGTATCTATGGCAAGATCGGAAGGAATAAAGTTGGGGCTACTAAGATTAAGATCGATATGGCCTTTCCCTGATGAGGTTATAGAAAAGTGGGTGAAAAAAATTAAGAACTTTATTGTTGTCGAAATAAATGAAGGCCAAATAGTTCGAGAAGTAGAAAGGGCTGTGAAAGGAAGAGCAGGAGTACATTTTGTTGGGCATTATGGGGGAA
Source organism: Candidatus Njordarchaeota archaeon (assembly GCA_030587585.2). Taxonomy (GTDB): domain Archaea; phylum Asgardarchaeota; class Njordarchaeia; order Njordarchaeales; family Panguiarchaeaceae; genus Panguiarchaeum. The sequence goes on along the minus strand of JAUQYS020000131.1, from coordinate 13,455 downwards.
GATGGGTATATCCCGAAGAAATATTGAACAAAGTTTTAGAGGTGAAATAAATGGGGGCAGAATATGTATATTCTCATATAGATGATGACTTTATTAGAAAGGACAGAATGCCCCACATATGGTGTCCTGGCTGTGGTATTGGTATTGTATTAAAAGCATTTATAGAAGCAATAAAGAAAGCTAAGATCGATCCTAAAAAAGTTGTTGTCGTTAGTGGTATAGGATGCACAGGGCGAGCATCGGGATACTGGGGATATGACGGATTTCATACCACTCATGGAAGATCAGTCCCATTTGCCTTAGGCCTAAAATTAGCTAGGCCAGATCTACACGTTGTGGTTTTTTCTGGGGATGGAGATCTCTTCGCTATTGGTGGAAATCACTTTATACATGCCGCAAGAAGAAATGCCGATTTGTTAATTATTTGTGTGAATAATTTTAACTATGGTATGACTGGAGGTCAAGTAGCTCCTACTACTCCTGAAAAATCTAGAACCACTACAACACCTTTTGGTAATTTTGAGCCTCCATTTAATCTAGTTTGGCTCGCAGCTGCTTCGGGCGCGGTATATGTTGCTAGATGGACGACTTACCATGTTAGACGGCTAGTTCAGAGCATAGAAAAAGCACTTAGGAAGCGGGGCCTTCGTTTTATAGAGGTCATATCGCAGTGTCCTACAGACTTTGGTAGAAGAAACAGGATGGCAGATCCGGTCTTATGGATGGAGTATTTTGCTAAGCACAGTGTTATTCGTGATAATCTTGATCCTCATGAAGCTGTCCTTGAGTGGGGACCTAACGGAAAAATTGTTGTTGGAGATTTTGTTGATCTGCCTGAAAAACCAACCTTTGAAGATAGAATATATTCTCTCCTTGAGCAAGCTAAAATGAGGAGGAGAAAATGAATGAAGAATGGGAACCACGCATAATAGCATTTTTATGTAAGTATTGTGCATCCGCAGGCGCAGACCTTGCCGGAGTAAGCAGACTAAAGTATCCCCCAAATGTTATACCCATCACAGTACCATGCTCGGGGAGAGTAGATATGCAGTTTGTTATGAAAGCATTTAAGGAAGGAGCTGATGGGGTATTTATAGGAGGTTGCCATACACCAAATGATTGCCATTTTTTGAGGGGAAACTTTAAGGCACTTAAGCGGGTAGCATTAATGAAAAAGATGCTTGAGCAACTAGGCATAAATCCAGATAGACTAAGACTGGAATGGATTTCAGCAACAGAAGGAGCAAAATTTGCACGCGTTATGACCGAATTTGTTGAGCAAATAAAAAAATTAGGTCCGCTTAGGAGGAGATGAATATGCCAAAGCTAAGAGTAGCTATTCTTCAAGGCGCAGCTTGTGATGGATGTGGAATGTCATTAGTAGATCTTCATGAGAAATTGGGCGAATTGTTAGAAAATGTAGAAATAGTATTTTGGCTACTAGCCACGGACTTCAAATATGAAGACTTAGAAAAAATAGATTCGATAGATGCCCTGATTTATTATGGGGCCATAAGAACGGAGGAACATAAACATATAGTAGAAGAATTTGCCAAAAAAGCTAAAATAGTCATAGCATATGGTGCATGCGCCTGCTACGGAGGAATACCACTATTGTCTAACCTATATGAAGGTAAGGAAGTATTAAAAGAGGCATATACGAACACGGTGACTACGGATAACCCTGATGGTAAAATACCAGGAGATAAATTTGCCCCATATGGTGTTGATATTTCTATACCTAAATATTTAGAATGGGGCCTAAAACTTGACGATGTTGTTGATGTTCATATATACGTGCCAGGTTGCCCCCCAGGAGAAGAGGTTATGGAAGAATTTATGGAAACAATCAAAAAAGCCGCGATGGGAGAGAAAATAGAGAAGGGAGTAGTACTAGCTAAAATAAAGACTGTATGTGATTTCTGTGAGCGGGAAAAACCAGAAAAAATTATAATCGACAGATTTAGACGAGTCCATGAGGTGAAGATAGATCCTAACAAATGTTTTTTGGCTCAGGGTATTATATGCTTGGGTCCCATAACTAGAGCTGGATGCGGAGCTAGATGTATAAATGCGAATATGCCTTGCAGAGGATGTTTTGGTCCGGCCCCAAATGTGTATGATCCAGGAGCAAAGCTGATTTCTGCTCTCGCGGCACTTATAGAGCTCGAAAATGAGCCAAAAATATCTGATGAGGAATTAATGAGAAGGGTCCAAGAGAGTGTCATGGATCCTGTTGGTTTATTTTATCGATTTACTCTTGGAAAAGGATTCTTTAATAAGGTCCAGGCTGATAAGGTGAGGGGTCAATGAAGCTGGTTGAGATAAACCCCGTAACAAGGTTAGAGGGAGAAGCTAAAATATCTATTATATTAGATGATGATGGTAGTGTTAGAGACGCTTACTTTCAGATAGTAGAGTTTAGAGGTTTCGAAAAATTCTGTGTTGGGAGACCTGTGGAGGAGATTCCTAGGATCGTAACAAGGATTTGTGGTGTTTGTCCATGGGCTCACCATATGGCCTCAGCCAAAGCAGCTGATATGTTGTTTGGCAGAGAACCAACAGAAACAGCTAAAAAAGTCAGAGAGCTAGGATATTGTGCACATATTTTGGATAGTCATTCAGTACATTTTTATGCACTAGCAGCCCCAGATTTTATAATGGGTTTTGATGCTGATAGGCCTACCAGAAATATAATTGGTATGCTTAGAAAGAATCCAGAATTAGTTAAAAAAGTTCTGAAAATGAGATCATATATGACTGAGATAGAGAACATAATAGGAGGCAAAGCTATTCATCCAGTCACGGCGATACCTGGCGGAATAAGCAAAAAGATGTCTATCGAGGATAAAAACAAGATTGAAGAAATGGCGAAAGAATTATTGAAGTTCTCGATAGAAAGTGTCGAATTATTCACAAAAAATATTTTAGGTAATGGAAAATACAAAGACCTTATTCTTGGCGATACGTACTATTTAGAGACATACTATGCTGGGCTTGTTGATGATCAGAACAGACTAAATTTTTATGATGGAAAAATAAGAGTTATGGATCCAAGCGGAAAAGAATTTATAAAATTTGAGGCCAAGGATTATCACAAATATATTGCTGAGAGAGTATTAGAGTGGAGCTATAGTAAATTTCCATATCTGCGAGGGATAGGATGGAAGTTTGAGGATGGTAAGAATAGTGGAATATACAGAGTCGGTCCATTAGGTAGACTAAATGCATCAGATAGGCTTGCAACAGAAAAAGCTCAAGAATTCTTCGAGGAATTTAGGGAAATATATGGAAAACCAGCTCATCACACAATGGCATTTCATCATGCAAGACTGATAGAAATGGTGTACGCTGCCGAAAGAATGCTAGAATTATTAGCGGATCCCGAAATAATAAGTGATGATATCATCAATTTAGAAGGAGAAATAACGGGCATCGGTATTGGCGTTGTTGAAGCTCCTAGAGGATTATTGTTCCATCATTATGAGTCAGATAGTAGGGGTATAGCAACAAAAGTAAATATTATTATTCCAACAACGCAGAATAACCCAGCAATATGCTTAGATATAAAAAGATCAGCGCAGAAAATTATTAAAAATGGAAAAATAAATGATGCGATACTTAACATGGTTGAGATGACTTTTAGAGCATATGATCCCTGTCTGGCATGTTCTACGCATTCTATCCCTGGCGGACTAAAGGTTTTTGTATGTGTTTATGATAATGATGGTAATCTTTTAGGTGAGATAAGGAGATAAATATGAGTGAGTTTAGGCGATCCTCATCTGAAGTAAAAAAAGAAAAATTGTTAAAGCTTGCTGAGAGGCAGAAAGTAAAAATAAAGAGAGGGAAAGTATATATAATCAAGGATCGTTGCAAGGGCTGTGGGTACTGTATAGAGCATTGTCCTCAAGGAATCCTAGTTCAGTCAAAAAACATAAATGCGAAGGGCTATCACTATCCTGAAGTAGTAGAAGAACCACCCTTTGAGGTGTGTATTAACTGCAATTTTTGTGCGCTTGTATGCCCAGAATTCGCTATATATAGTTTACCAGTAGAAGAAAATGAGGAGGAGTGATAAAAATGGGCAAAAGATCTGATAATGAAGATGAGTACGAGCCTAAAATTCTTATTTTTTCGACAGAATTTATATCAGATCCCGCGATAGATCTTACTGGGTTGCAACACAAAGAATACTCTCCAACAACAACAATAATAAGAATTCCTTGTTCTAGTATGATAAGACCAGAATACGTTCTTCTTGCACTTAAAAATGGTTTTGATGGCGTATTCATAGCTGCAGATGGTACGGACTGCCCCTTCAGATCCGACTGTACAGAGCTAACTGCGAAAAGAGTTGAGGAAAGCATAGAACTATTGAAGCGTCATGGATATGAACCAGAACGCCTAAAAATGGCGGCGATATGTTCCGTATGTGTAAAACCGTTTCTTAGGCATATATCAGACTTCTTTAACAAGCTAAAAAAAATGGGGCCACCGAAGGGAAAGAGGTGATAAGATATGCTGATCAATGAACCAAAAAACGAATATGATGTACTTATTATCGGTGGAGGGATTGCTGGAATAGAAGCAGCACTAACTTTGGCGGATATGGGATTCAAAGTGATACTTGTAGAGAAAACACCTAGTGTTGGCGGAAAAATGGCTCTATTGAGCAAGGTATTTCCTACACTAGATTGTGCTTCATGCATAGCGACACCGAAAATGGCCGCAGTGTTAAATAACGAGAACGTTGATTTGTTGGTATATTCCGAGGTAAGTGAGATAAATAGAAGAGTGAAAGGAGATTTTGATGTTGTGATTAAGAAAAAGGCTACATATGTGGATTTCGATAAATGTACTGCATGCGAATTATGCGAGAAGGCGTGCCCAATAGTACTTTCAGACGAATTTAATTATGGTTTAAAAGGACGTAAAGCCGTATACATAGCTTTTGATATTGCTGTTCCGAAAAAAGCAATTGTCGACATAGAACATTGTATGTTGTGTGGGCTTTGCGAAAAGGTTTGTCCCCCTGGAGCCATGAATTTTCTGGACGAAGATAGAGAATGCAATATCAAGGCCAAGGCCGTTATAATATCCACAGGTTTTGAGCTATTTGATCCCCTAGAAAAGCCAGAGTTTAAGTACAAAAAGTTCAAGAATGTGATAACCTCAATACAGATGGATAGACTGCTCTCTCCTACGAGTCCTTTTGGTGGTGTTGCTAGACCATCAGATCTTAAAGAGCCGGAAAACATAGCTATTGTTCTTTGCGTAGGATCAAGAGATCTTGACATAGGCTATCCACTATGCTCCCAGGTTTGTTGTATGTACTCTATAAAACAAGCACAACTTATTCTTGGGGCACTACCTCTAGCAGATACAACGATATTCTATATTGATATCCGTGCCTTCGGTAAGGGATTCGAGGAGTTTTATAATCAAACTAAGCTTATGGGAGTGAGATTTGTTAAAGGCCAAGTAGATATATTGGAAGAAAAAGAAAATGGAGACATAGTTGTTAGATATTATGATCATGAGGATGGAGAAATAAAAGAAGAAGTTTTTGATCTTGTTGTACTAGCCGTGGGGGTTAGACCAAACAGAAAAATCGCCGAAATGTTTAGAAATGTAGAATTAAAATTTGATGAGTATGGATGGATAAAAGAAGTAGAACCAAATTTGGAACCGACGCGGACTAGCATACCAGGAGTATTTGTGGCTGGTGCGGCCTCGGGGCCTAAAGATATTCCCGATTCCATAGTTGAGGCGAATGCGGCAGCTATATCTGCTGCGAGTTATATTTTAAAGAATTTTGGTTGGAGGCGAACGAAATGAGTGGTGAAAAATCTAGCAAAAAAGATAAAAGGATAGGAGTGTATGTCTGTCATTGTGGGGGGAATATCTCTGATTATGTTGATGTAGAATCCATAGTAAAATCTTTGGAAAAATATCCAGGAGTAGTCATAGCAAAAGACTTCATGTTTATGTGCTCAGATACAGGCCAAAAAATGATCATTGATGATATAAAAGAGTATGATCTTGATGGTGTAGTCGTAGCAGCATGTTCACCTAAACTACATGAAGTAACATTTAGAAATGCTGTAAGTCGTGGAGGTCTCAACCCATACTTGTTTTATCATGTAAATATAAGAGAGCATTGTTCGTGGGCACATTCTCACGATATTAAAAAAGCAACAAATAAGGCTTTAAGCCACATAATTTCAGGAATAGAATATGTAAAGCTGGCTAGTGAGCTCAAAAAGGTGAGTGTCAAAGCAGAAAAAAGTGTGATGATAATAGGAGGAGGAATAACAGGGCTAAAAGCAGCAGCAGAGCTACTTGAACTTGGCTTTAACGTCATAATTGTCGAAAAATCACCATTCCTAGGGGGACATGTGATAAGATGGAAACACACGGCTCCTGATGGTAGTGAGGGAAAAGAAATAGTGAGTAAGCTTATAGAAAAAATAAAAAATAGGGCAGTGATCCTTACTAACTCAGAGGTCCTAAAAGTTGATGGCTATGTCGGTAACTTTGATGTGATCGTTAGAATGAAACCAAGATATGTTCTAAGCGATCATCCACGTATGCATGAAGCCATAAAAGCATGTCCCGTTGAAGTTCCTAATGAAATGGATTTTGGTCTAACAAAAAGAAAAGCTATTTATTATCCCTTGGAGGGTTCACATCCAAAAATACCAGCGATAGATGATGGTATATGTACAAAATGTGGAAAATGTGTAGATATAGTTGGTGAAGCGATAGATCTTGAGCAAAAACCGAAAGAAATATCCTTTAGGGTTGGGGCTATCATAGTAGCGACTGGATTTAAGCCATATGAACCAAAGAAGGGTGAGTTTGGTTATGGAATATACCCAGAAATAATAACTTTGCCTCAGCTTGAAAGATTAATCGCTCTTAATAGTGGATCCGAAACATTAAAATTTAACGGCAAAAAAATAGAAAAAATATGCTTCATATATTGTGTTGGAAGCAGACAGCAACAAACGGAGGAAGGAAAAGCAAATCAGTATTGTTCTAGATACTGTTGTACAGTTACTAATTATACTACGACTCAACTGAAGAGCGATTATCCAAACCTAAAAATATATCATCTGTATCGGGATATTAGAACATATGGATATAATGAGACATTCTACCTGGAATCACAAAGAAGTGGTACAATATACATAAAGTTTCCGGATGACGAGCCGCCAACAGTAGAGAAGGAAAACGGAAAAATAATAATAAAAGTGAAGGACTATCTATCGCAAGGAAAAGAAAGGATAATTGAAGCGGACTTAGTGGTGCTGGTCGTAGGAATGGAACCAAACGATGCTGAAAAAATGAAAGAAATTTTAAAAATCTCTACGGGTACTGATGGCTTTCTACGAGAAGCTCACCCAAAACTGCGACCAGTAGATACATTACGCTCAGGAGTATTCATTGCTGGCACTATCCAGGCACCAAGACTCATATCCGAGACGCTAGCATCAGCATCGGCAGCCGCCGCTAAAGTAGCGGCTCTGCTTATAAAAGGCCGCATAGAGCTCGAGCCGACGGTGGCTCAAGTGATTCCTCAGTTGTGTGATTTGTCCAAAAAGTGTATGGAAGTTTGTAATGTTGGTGCTATAACAATAAAGGAATATGAGGGCATTGGAGAGAAAGCTTGGGTAAATGAGGCTTTATGTTTAGGTTGTGGTGCTTGTACTGCGGTTTGTCCAAATGAGGCGATACAGCTTAAGACCTTATCCACGAAGCAGATTAAAAATATGATAATAGCTGCTGCGAGAGCTTGGAGGTGATCTATATGGAAAAAAAGCTGACTGTTGATATCTTAAGAGAAAAAGTTGGGTTTATAGCCCCAGAAGAGTCGTTAGCTCGTATATCTAGGGAATATTGGGAGGTTCGAAAATGCATAAAAAATATATTGTCTAAGAAGCCAGCGAACGTAGTAGAATTGGCTAGGGAGATTGGTATTCCTCAAGAAAAAATCGTATGGTACGTTGCTACTTTTCTTAGACTAGGGATTATTAGGATAGTTGATAAGGATGATGAAGGTCGTTTTGTTTTTTGTTGGTCTGAAGAATAATTGAGGTTGGTGTGAAAGTTGGGGAGGAATTTATATAAGGAGGTTTTGGATATTTCGGGAGAAGATGCGAAGATTTGTATAGCTTGTGGAAGATGTACGGCTGTATGCCCATTTGCTGATATTATGGAGTTCAAACCGCATCAATTAGTTCATATGGTAAAAATGAATGATATTAGAGCCCTAGAAACAGATTCTATTTGGCATTGTGCTTCGTGTTTTGCATGCTTCCAAAGATGCCCCAGACAAATAAATGTTGCTAGTATTATCGAGGCTCTCAGATTGTTAAATCTTAGAATTCGGAAGGATGCTGTTGAGCTCAGAGGACTAAAAGAACTAAAAATCCTGCCAACGATAGCCCTAGTTGGGTCTGGTAGAAAATATACTGGGTGATCATCATGAGATTGCTATATTATCCAGGATGTACTGTAAAAACAACAGGAAAGCCTTACGAGAAAGCAGCTTTAGGAGTCTTAAAAGAGTTTGGTGTGGAGGTAATAGAATTAAAGGACTGGGTTTGCTGCGGAGTATATCCCGGACTAGCAAAGGATAGCTACTATCATTTAGTGGCTCCGATAAGAAACCTGCTAAATGCACAAATAGAAAAGAAGAGCAGGAATATTGACAATGATTTTCTATTAACATTATGTTCTATGTGCTTTAATACCTTGAAATCGGCAAATATAAGGTATATCGAGGACGAGGTTACTAGAGAGAGACTCTCATACTTCTTTGATTTAGAGCCTTTTTATAGTGGTGATGTAAAAGTTATACATTTCATGGAGGCAATTAGAGGCATTGTAGGTATAGATAACTTGGAAAGAGCAGTGAAAAATAGACTCAGCGGCCTAAAAGTCGCGCCTTTTTATGGTTGTTATTTATTGCGACCAAAAAATATTGGGATAGATAATCCTGAAGATCCAAAAATAATGGAGACAATATTATCTACAATTGGTGCAGAACCCATAGATTATCCATATAGGAATCAGTGTTGTGGAGGCTATATTGTTACTAAGAATCCGGATGCTGTTTGGAATAGAGTCGAGAAAATAGTGGGGTCAGCCATGAGCAGGGGGGCGAAAATGATTGTGACGACGTGTCCGTTATGTGCCTTTAATTTGGAGGAAGGGCAGAAAAGAAGAAAAGAAAATCTAGGAGGAACAATTCCAGTATTCTACACGCCAGAGCTTATAGCTTTTGCTTTGGGTAAATATAACTACTTATTTGAGGATAGATTAGAAATTCTAAAGGTAGCATTGAAGCGGTAGTTAGGGATGAAAGTAGCGACAAGAGAAGCAACAGCTATATGCAAAAATAAAACGGCCAAAGTTAGAGTAATGATGGACGCACAATATTTTCATTTGTCATTTATGGCAAGAAGGAGATTTGAAGAATTATTTGGGACCATATGGGAAAAATCTGCAAAAACGGAAGTTATTATCGGCAAAGACAAAATGGTTTTGGACAAGTTTGCTACAATAGACTTAAAAATAAATAATAAATACCTCAAAAACATATTTATCTGGCTGATCGATGATGATTCTCTTATCGATATATTTCCACCAGAATACAAAAAATATAACACTCAGATTGATATAATACTTGGATCAATAGTGCTTCAAAACTATAATATTAGCCTTAGAGAACTCTAATTTTTTTATATTCTCATATTTTCGCATGTATATACACTTCTATAATTTTATGAATAAATATAGTCTTCATAGAATAAAAGGTGATAAATATGGCAGAAAAAATGGTTTTAATTGTTAATACTGCTACTGTTGACAGACTAATCGGTCTTGCGGTTTTGGCGAGTGGTGGGATAGCACTTGATATGGAGGTCCACATATACTTAATGTTGTGGGGTGTCTATGCATTTCTTAAGAAAAACCTTGAGAAAAACAAAGAGCTAATAGAACACAGAGACCTTGCTAAAGATGTGGAGGAAGGTCTAAAGAAAGCAGGCCTAAAGCCATGGTATGAGATCCTCAAAGAACTTAAGGAAATGGGCACACTAAAAGTTTATGTGTGTGGAGCAGCAGCCAAGGCATGGAACGCTAAACTAGAGGATATATTCTTGGCTGACGAGATATGTGGTGCGGTTGAGATCGTTAGCGATGCTAAAGAAGCTTCAGTAGCATTATTTATTTAGAAAATAAATAGTTATATTCGGTGATATGAATGAGTATGAGTGAAGATGAACTCAGAAATCTTAAACCGGATAAGACTGTTGATGCACGTGGAACTTCTTGCCCAGGCCCTCTACTAGCGGCAAAAAAAGCAGTGACAGAAGTACCTGTTGGTGGAGTTTTAGAGGTTCTAAGCTCTGATCCAGGAACAGCTAGAGACTTGCCTAAATGGGCTAAAAAAGTTGGGCATGAATTTTTAGGCGCAATAGAAGAACCCGGCTATTGGCGAATATTTATTAGAAGAAAGAAATAATCTTTTTTATCATTTTATTTTTTAGGTATAATATTTCTTGTCTACAAAATTTTCTGGCCTTTGTTTGCCTAGTTTCTTGATCCTAATAGTGGCTGTTTGAAAAGCCCAAGATAAATAGCTTTGCTACTGTTGAAAATGTTGTGTCAAAAAATATGAGTGTTGATCTAATGCATGAAAAAATGCATCTCGATTTTTGTTTATATTTCATAATGATCGAGTTTTATTATAAGGCACAAAGATTTAATGTTCGTAAATTTAAGCTTCTGATAGTCGCGTTATTGATCTTTTAGTGTTTTTTCTTTTTGAAAAAATTTTAGTCTGTCTTATTTTTATGCCCATAAACGTTTTACTATGTTTTAGGTTAAATACAAAAATATAGAACTTATATTTAGACCATAAGCTAAATACATAGAATAAAGCTCATAGGGTGCACACTGACGAAGTTTAGAATAGATAATTTATATAAAAGAGAGAAGGGAGCTCTACATTGTAGCTCCAACGTTTTTCAAGCGTAAAATTAACAAAATAGTCTCATAATTTATAGTGATTAATTCATATCGATAATATAGTCTGTGCGTCGAGAGTTAGATTATCCTTTTATTTTTTTAATCAGATCGATAATTCTTCGTGCAAGCTTTTTAACATCATTAATACCATCAACATCAAATTGTGCTTCGCCTTTCTCGAAACCAAAAACAACAATTCCCCGCATACCAAGAATCATTTCGTGTTTCAGCATAAATGATATTAGTGTGGAGATAGCTACGGCATGACCGTACCGTCTTCCGACGACAACGACTCCACCGATCTTGTCTCTAAGCTTTCCTCTCATGCACCATGTTCTATCGATAAAAGCTTTAAGCTTGGAGGGTATGTTGTCAAAGAATACGGGGGATACAATCACAATACCATCCGATTTCAATAGTATGGCAGATAAATAATCCATATCATCGCAGATAATACAGCTATTCTTTTTCACGCATTGTCTGCAAGAAACACATGGATTAATATTATAGTCATAAATACGAATAACTCTTGGGGTTTCTCCTAGATGTTCTATTTCTGACTTGAGTACGCTGCATATGAAGTCAGTATTTCCATTTTTCCTTGGGCTCCCAGAAATAATTAATATCAAAGAATTCACCGTGATTATAGCCCGATTTATAGCCAGCATATAGATCATAATTTGTAATATTATAACTCGAACATAAATATATTCTGCTTTGATGTACTCGCCATAAACATAGATTTTGAATCTAAAGGCATTTGTTTTTTAGGTATCTTAGTACTTCGTTAGCGATAGATGGACTGTTTTTTTCTATTTCTTTACAAAAATTCTTTATCTTATTCTTTAGTCTTATGTTTCGTGTTCCTATTTTCTTTAGGGCCAAAATGATGGCCTTAGCTACATATCTTCTTTTATCATTTATGATTGATTTTATTGTCATTATAAATTTAATAAGGGTGTTTTCAGAGATATCTTTGCTTTTCCATGCTAATCTTGCCATTAGGACAATTCCAGCTCGTCTTATAAATTCCTCGCTTTGTTGGCTCCACTCGAATGCTTTTTTTTAGCAAACTTTGTTTTTCAGAACAGATTAAGTATACATTGATCGCACAGATCCCAATTGTCTATGTCTCTAACCCAAGTATCGAGTGTTTGTTCATCAATTTTTTCGGGATCTGCAATAAGCGTGGCTATAATACGAGCTTCATGAATGTTAGTATCCCACAGCTCTAAGGCCAGTTTGTGATTGACGCCGATTTTTTTCGCAATTTTTCTCAGTTCAGGCTTTGGAATTCCAAGAATCGTGGCTCTTGATGTAATACCGTATTTTTTCATGCCTTCTATATTTTTCTCGTTTTTAAGTGATGTTAGGAGTTCAACGATTTCGAAAGCTTTCATGGTGTTAGACCTAGATACTATCTTAGAATAAGATATGTTTTATAATTATTAATTTTTTGTTGTTTTTTGTTATGGATCTGTTTTAGGGGTTGTATATTATGGATCTTGATGAGATAGACATCAAAATTATAAGACTCTTACAGAAAAATTGCAGAGTAAAATTAAGTGAGATAGCTGAAGAAATAGGAAAAAATGTTGCTGCCACACGTTATAGGATCTTGAGGCTTTTTTCTAAAGGAATCATAAGGTGTAAGGCTATTATGGATCCCGAGAAACTGGGATATGTATATGATGTTGTCATTATGGCCCGCGTAGAGCCAGGAAAACTGGGAGATCTAGAATCTTTTATTAAAGAAAAAAAAGAGATTTTGTTCGCATATGCCATTACTGGGGTATATGATATATGTATTATTGCTGTTTTCAAAGACGAAAAACATTATCTGAATTTTATTGATGAGCTACATGCAACTAAATGCGTGGCAGAAACGACCTCTTTTGTAATTATCAAAAAAATAAAAGAACAATATTCGATTTCAATATAGAAATAGCTAATGCTTGGTGCTTTTTTGTGAGTAAAAGCGATGATATATTTGAAGAAATGGAAAACTGGGCATCGGAATCTGAACCGAAAGAAAAAAATAAAGGAAAATCTTCCGAAAAAAGAGAAGGGTCGAGCTAAAAATGGAGAAATCTGGAAAATATCGGACACAATTAATGTTTGGCTTAATTGGGGGTCTTATTTTATTCATTGTTGGTGCAGTTGGTTCGGTAGGATTTTATGAGATTGTGATTAATGCGATAATGCAGATGGATCTTGTGCCTGAAGAGTATGCACATATTATACTCAATGTATTATATATTCTAGCAACAGGTGGGGGATTAACAGTAATCGCTGGTAGCCTTATACTCGTGAAGGTAAGGAGACTTGGCAATTGGTTGATTGGAATTGGTGCAGGTATATCCCTTATCTCGTTGTTAATTCGGATATTCTTTTTGGGTCCGATAATACAAT
>JAUQYS020000122.1:0-5731 GCA_030587585.2 Candidatus Njordarchaeota archaeon | reverse complement strand
AAAGCCACTAATAGAAGGTATAATCAAACCGAAAACCAAAAAATAAGAAACACATACAATACCACCCACTAATATTAATTTTTTTCATAGAATAAGCGATAGTAGTATGTGATGCAACATGGAAGAAACAACTGAGCTAAAAAGAGCTTTAGGTATAGGCTACACAACACTTTTCGGCGTCGGACTAATCCTCGGAGCAGGCATATATGTACTCGTAGGACGAATAGCAGAATATGTAGGCGACGCAATATGGATATCCGTAGTATTCGCAACAGTAATAGCACTACTAACTGGACTATCATACGCAGAATTTGCATCTATGTTCCCAAAAGCAGCGAGCTCCCATACATATGTACAACAAACATTCCCAAAACTACAACTCCTAGCATTCTTTAGCGGATGGCTAATAGCATTCGAAGGCATCGCAGGAGCCGTAACCGCAGCTGTTGGATTCGCCAGATACTTCGCAGGAATACTTGGTTGGTCACTAATATGGGTACCAACAATAGCCCTAATATTAATAATAATAATGTCATTCGTAAACTGGTATGGAATAGAAGAATCAGGAACGCTGATCGTACTTTTCACATTTATAGAAGCAATGGGCCTAGTATTCGTTAGCCTACTAGGACTACTATTTCCACAAAGAACATCAGTTCAATACTTCCAGATAAGCACGGACATAAATCCAATGCTAGCAGTTTTGCTGGGGGCAGCCGTCTTCTATTTTGCGTTTACTGGTTTTGAGCTCCAGCCCACTTTGGCGGAGGAAGTAAAGGAGCCTAAAAAGACTGTTCCGAAAGCGATAATATTAGCATTGTTGGTATGTTCAGCGTTGTATATTCTTGTTGCTGTTTCGGTGGTTAGGCTTCTTCCTCCGGATCAGCTTGCTGCGTCTCCGTCTCCTTTGGCTGATGCTGCAAAGGCGGCTTGGGGGTCGGCATATATAATATTGGCTGCGGTCGCGTTGTTTTCTACGAGTAATACTGTTCTTGGTTTTTTGGTTTCTAGTTCGAGATTGATTTATGGTTTAGCTGATGAGGGAATTCTTCCACCAAAGTTAAAGGAGGTTCATAAGAAGCGCCAAACACCGCATTTTGCTGTGATGATTTCGGCGTTCATAGCAATTTTGATTTTGGTAATTACCGAGTACCTCCCAGAGCTAACTGGTTGGAAAGTAATTTCTATTGGTGGGAAAGAATATCCGCTAATAGATTTGGTTGGTAAAACTGCGAGTCTTGCGTGTTTGATAGTTTTTGTCATTATAAACTTGGCTGTTGTGGTATTTAGGTTTAAGGAACCAGAGATAGAGAGGGGGTTTAAGGTTAGGCCTTTGATTCTTCCGATCATTGGTGCTATATTGACTGCCATATTTATTGTTACGAGTTTTCTGGATTGGATTATCTGGGTTACGACTGCTGTTGTCATATTGATTGGTTGGGTTCTATATTACTTGGCTCCGAAAATGAAGTAATCTTTTTTCTTTTTTGTTGAGTCTTCGTTAGTGGGGCGTAGCGTTTTGTCGCGAATTTTTTGGTATTATGTAGAAAAACACAATAATATAAATTTTTTGCGGAGGGAATAAAGCAATGAAGTTTAGGGTATCTAAGAGAGATTTTTTTTGTCTTAGTGTCGAAAGAACTATCTTGGAGCACTATCGGGAAGTCTGGATATAATTTGCCTAAGTTTTTGTATTCTCTTACTTCTTGTGGTAAACTTAAGAATTGTTCTTACTTTTTGGGGATTGTGTGTTAGGAGATCGTGTAGTACACCTGGATCGCGGGGTAGTTTAATATCTTTGGGATTGACATTAGATTCTTTCAGTGCTAGAAGTAACCATTCCTCAAGTCTCGGAGAGAGTATTATAACCAAGTTCTTCCTTGTAGGATCCTCCTTAATAGTAATGCTATTTTTAGTATCATTTTCGAGCAGTTTTAATTTTGCTAGATATCTAGGTTCGGGTGCTCCAGGATCCTCATCTATTATCGCTATAGTGCCGGTTAGGTGCATTTCAAGTAATCTAGCGATGTTTCCCTTTCCGCGGCCATGCTTTACAATTTTTCTTCTTTTTATTAATTCACATACAAGAACTTTATCTGGAAGACACTCAACGAGAATCAATTAATCTTCACCGAGAATATCATCAATATTAAAGAATATGTCAAGATCGTACTCAATTATTTCCTCTAATTTTGTGTGTTTTACTTCGTGCAGGCTTGTCACACCATTTTCCAGACTAGTCACGAAAATTTTTACATCATTCTTAGAGGCTTTTTCGACAATTGAGAGAAGAAAATAGGGATTGTGAGTGGATATGAAATACTGATTGTTCTCATCATGTGCGATGCGTTCGGCTAAACTTCTTACGAAATAGGGAAATGTCCTTATTTCAGGCTCTTCGAAAATAAGTATTCTTTGCTTGCTCGAATATATCGCAGCTAGGCACATAATTATGTTTTGTATTCCATCAGAAATAACATCATATGGTAACGCTACGGTCACGCCGGTTCTTAGCGTTTTATGGAACTCCAATACAAACTCAGGGCTTCTTATAATGGCCTTCAAGCCTATGTTCTCTATCAAACTCTGAACAACTTGGTATAGATCCTCATGCTCATACAACACTTCAGGGAGATTAGCACCGTCTGGGGGGTATAATTCATCTACATAGTACCTTTTAAAGTGTTTTAGTTTTGCAAATCTGAAAAACTTATACTTTTTGAGCACATCAACATTAATGCTAGGTTTTGCTTTAAGTTCACCTTTAGGAGTATATGTGAAGACCTCACCAGTAGCCTCTCCATTCGATTTTATAGAACATCTTCCTACGACAAATCCATCCTGTATTTCTAGTGTTAGCTCAGCGTCATCCGTTATTATTCTTGGCTTGTTTCTAAGCATTTTATCTCTGAATAGATCTAATATAGTTTCATATCTAACAAATTTCCTTAGTAGCGTAGCCTTCGTTTTTTGATTCTTTAGCGAGTAGTATATATGAGATAATAAACCAAGGCTCTCCAGAATGTTGGATTTTCCCGTTCCAGGCCCACCTATGAACAGATTAATCCTAGCACAATCCAAACTTACATGTTCTATTGACTTAAAATTCTCCACAACAAAATGCTTTATCACATAGTTCACCAAAAAGGCTTGAGATAACATAATCTAAGAGACCAAAAAATAAGATTTGAAATATGTTATTAAAATTATCTTATTTTGAGATTATCTTTTTGTTGCTTTAACTATAGCTAAGTGCGATATGAAAAGATAGAATTGTTTCTTGTAATACAAAAAATCTTTATCCGAGTATTAGGTTGGCTAGGAATTGTTCTAGTTCTAGGATTTTTTTGAGGCTTACTGATTCGTTTGCTCCGTGTATGTTTGATTTTTCGTCCCAAACGCCGAATGATACTATTGGTATATTATAATCTCTGAACCATCCTCCGTCGTTTCCACCGAGCATACCTATTATTGGTAACTTTCTGCCTGTCGCATCCAAAAGTGCTTTGTGAGCGTCTTTAATGAATTCGTTATTTTCGCTCGTAGCGTATCCTGGAAATGCTCTAATTATTTTAAGCTCTACATCGTAGATTGATGTTCTATATTTTGTCATTTCGAAGTATGATTTGAGTTCCGCTAGTGCTGTGTCTACGTTTTCTTCTGGGATAAGCCGCATATCAAAACCAATAATAACATCGCTAGGGACTATATTATATGTGTATGTTGGTGTCTTTATCCATGTAAACGAGAAACGGCCCCATAGATTGGGAATAGGTATGTTGCCCATGTTTTTGAGTTTGCTTAGCTTTGTGCTTCTGAAGTTAATGAAGCTGAGAAAATTGTTGAGAAATATAATGGCTCGGTGTAATGCATTTTCGCTTCCAAAAATATATCCAGCATGACCAGATTTACCATGTATTATTATTTGGCCA
This sequence comes from Candidatus Njordarchaeota archaeon, assembly GCA_030587585.2. Taxonomy (GTDB): domain Archaea; phylum Asgardarchaeota; class Njordarchaeia; order Njordarchaeales; family Panguiarchaeaceae; genus Panguiarchaeum. The sequence goes on along the minus strand of JAUQYS020000122.1, from coordinate 1,799 downwards.
TGGACAATGCCACTCGCACCGATAACTAGCCCAAGCGAAGAGGCATCCAGCACGATTAATGCATCGAGATCTACCATATGTTTCCTAGCTACATATCCAGCCCCAAAACGGCCACCTATTTCTTCATCAGCTACGGACATAAAAACAATATTCCATTGTAGTTTCTTTTCTTTATTGATAATTTTTCTTAGTGCCCCCAAAGCAGCAGCAATGCAGCCTTTATCATCAGCAGCTCCACGACCATAGGCTCGTATTTCGCCCTGTTTTTCTGATATAGTAAGATTGAATGGGTCTGTTTTCCATCCGTCTCCAGGAGGTACAACATCGTAGTGAGTTAGTAGGCCCAAGGTTTTATTGGCGCCAGTATTTTTTATTCCAACTATGTTTGGTCTCGGAATACCATCCCTGGCTTCTTCGTTACCGTCTAAAATATGTACATCAAAACGTAATTTTTCGAGTTCTTGCTTTATTATTTTTGAGATTTCTGAATATGCTTTGCCGTTACCAGAAATGCTCTTTATAGAAACTAGCCTTCTTAGAAGGTCGATTTCATATTCTGTGTCTGACAATATTATCACCACAAAAGATATTATTTTATAGGATATATTATACTGCTATTGCTTTTTGATTCATGGTGTGTTGTTTTGGGCCTTAGAAAGGAGCAGATAGAGATCGATAAAGATTGGGCTAAGGAAGTTTGGGAAAAAATTAGAAACAATATTGAGATAGGTTCTGATAGATTTGTTGTTCATTACGCAGAAAATCTTTTTGAATTATTGGTCGCGATAATATTGAGTCAAAACACAAATGATAAAAACTCTATTAAAGCATTTATGAAACTAAAAAAACATGGTTTATTGCCAGAAAAAATATTGGCGATGGATACTGGTGAGTTAGAAAAACTGATACGTGTAGCAGGGCTTTATAAGCAAAAGGCTAAGACAATTAGGATGCTTGCTGAAGAGATTATGAATGGGTTCGATCTGAGAGAAATAGTAAGTGGTAGCGTAGAGGAAGCTAAGAAGAGACTTATGAAAATAAGGGGCCTGGGTAAAAAAACAATAGATGTGTTTTTGGCTATTAATGGTAAAAAAATTATGGGGATAGACACACACGCTAAGAGAATAGCGTTGAGATGGGGTATAAGTAAGTCTAACTCGTATGATGATATACAAAAAGCTTATATGCAGCTTTTTGGCTTTATAGATGATCTAGATACATTTCATAAATATCTGATTGAGTTAGGAAGAAAATATTGTAGAGCCAGAAACCCAAAGTGTGATTCTTGTCCAATAAGCGAGCTGTGCCCCAAAATTGGAATAGAGAAATGATATATAAATCTGGGTATTAGTTTTGAAGTAATATATAGATTTTTGATTTTTTCAATAGCTGATAATAATGAGCATGGATAAGAATAGAATCAGAGATTATATTTTGGCTATACTTATCAGGATACCATTAGTGTTATTATTTGCTCATGATTGGGATATGTTTGTTTTTACTACAGTCGCAAAGCTATTTGTATTAGAGGGGATCTCACCGTATGATCCAGTTATGGACGAAAAACTTATTTCGTATATTCCATATTATCCTACACAGTTTAACTGGTATGCGTATCCTCCTCTCCCCTTGTTTATATTTTCTGCTGGTTATCTTCTATATTTATTGTTCGCAGCTATTGGTATAAGAGGCTCTCTGTTTGAAAGATTTTTTGTTGGATTATCGATAAGCTGTGGAGATCTGCTACTAGCATATTATGTCTATAAGATCGCTGATTTGCGTAGTGGAAAAAGAAATGC
>JAUQYS020000121.1:0-2059 GCA_030587585.2 Candidatus Njordarchaeota archaeon | reverse complement strand
CTGTTTTTTCCTATGTTTATCGGTTTTACTGTTCGTAGTGTATGTTTAATTATTTTAATGTATCTCTTTGCGTTTTGCTTAAGTTTTTCTATTATTTCTTTTGTATCTGTGTCTATTTTTTGTTTTGAGAAAAATGTGTAATATATTTTTGCTGCCGAATTTATTATTAGCTCTGGTAGTGGTAGCAATATGTTTCTTCCCGGTCTCTCCTTAGATCTGAAATATGTAGGGGTCTGAAAAATAATTGTTATCTTTTTGTCTATTTCGATTTTTTCTATCCTATTTTTTTCTATCTGTAGTTTCGTGATCCGAAATCCCGCGCCTCCTATTTCTATTGTCTCGCCGATTATTGTTGGGATAATTTCTATTAATTTTGATACTATTTTTTCGTCAAATATTGAAATCTCGAAGTCGTATTGTTCGTCTTCTTTTATGTCGATCTCTACGGGGTAGTATAATATTTTTTGTTTTTTGGTGTTTGCTGGTTTTAGTGGACGTATAGCATATGGCGCTAATCCCCATTTCTCTCTTGGAGAGTGCAGTTCTTTGGCTATTTCTGGGTCCATAGTCTTTATTATTCTTAGTAATGTTGCTCTTATGAGATGCCCTGTGAAATCTAGTTTTTTGTTTTCTTCTGCTTCTAAGACAATCCTAAATGTCCTTACTTCCATTTTTATCCCCTCGAGAATATTTCTTTGAGTTCGTTCTTTATGTCTTCTGTGCTTATTACCCAGTACAGTTCTTTTGTGTGTTCATAAACATAGATCAGGGGCAACAAATATTTTTTCGCTACATTGTACATCGCTATTGTTGCTGTTTTTGTTAGCGACGTACAATCAAGTATCATTGGACTCTCTTTCTCTTCTTCCTCCACGATTCTACATATTTTGTTCTCTATTTTTGGTATACATAGCAATTCTTCCTTGGTAACATAAACGACTGTGTAGCCATCAAGATCTTTGTCCGCCCAATCTTGCTCTGCTTCTTTTGTGGTTATTATGTATCCTCTTTCTATTGTTACATTATTTTTTTCGAGGATCTTCTTTGCTGTTATGGGTTCTGGCTCCTCGCGACTGTCCCGATAGCCCAGAAGACCTATATAAGTTAATGATTTAAGGCCTTTAAGAATGTAGTAAAATGGTATTTTAAATGTAGATCTGTACACTCCCCATTCGGTTTTTAGGACTAATTTATGCTCATCCAATCTTTTCAAAAAATGGTATAAGGATGCATCAGGTATATCTAACAGCTTTTTGAGTTCGGAGAATGTCAAAGGCATCCTAGAAAGTAATGCCAGTATCCAAAGGCATGTTTCTTTTCTGAATGCAGATAGAATTTTTCTTAATTTACTAAAAATCAATCAAAACTCACCTAGTCCACCAGTGAACGATTAAAATTACAAATCTATCCACAATACTATCTTTATTCGGTATGTGTCTTCTCTATCTTTTGTTTTAGGTCTTTATAGAACTTTTCTACTATGTGGAAAAAGATTTCTACTTGTTCTTTTGGCTTTCTGATCAATGCATCTGGTAATGGTGGAAGCATTATAACTTTTTTGAATTTCTCATGCATATAATATGTTGGTATATCAGCCATTATACCAACTAATGCTGCATATATGCATTCAGCCTTGAATCCGCCTGTAACATTCAATACTACTTTATGACCCATCCCCATATTGTTTCTTATCCACTGTGACAGCAAAATAGGAACTGTAGGAAGCCCCACCGCTACGTGTTCTAAATCCGTATATGTTAGGCCCTCGGCTATATCATAATAGCATCTTATTTGTTTACCATTATATGACTTTATGAATCCTTCAAAAAAATTTTTGTAGATATTATATACAAGCTTTCCCTGAGCCGTATCAGAAACTATAAACATCAGATCTATCTGATCTATATCTTTCAGATTCTCGTTTTCTAGAATACTAAAAATCGACGCCATCTCTGCTGATGTCTTTTTTATGTCCTTATTCTTCTCTTTTAGGTACGATAATATTTCTTTTTCCCATCTTTTCTCATCTTCAGGTGACATATTATCTATGCTGTCAAGA
>JAUQYS020000105.1:0-5989 GCA_030587585.2 Candidatus Njordarchaeota archaeon | reverse complement strand
TGTGCTGGTGGTATTGTAACTCCTTCCTTCAGTTTTTTAAGTATCGATTCGGGCGGTTTAAGATCAAAATTTATGCTTTCTAGGCAGAGAAACGTTAATGAAACCTCGTTTTGGTTTTTGCATGAAATTAGTATATGTGGAACTTTGTATCCATAGAACATCATTGTATGTTTGGATAAATGTTTTGCTATTTCTTCGCCTTTTTTGATTGCCTCATCGTTCGGTCCAATATCTTTCTTTGTACCTACTACCATCATCGCTATTGCACTTTTAAGTTTTTTTTCTGGTTCAAGCTCTTCTTTTATCATTTTTAGTAACATATCTGCCGAGCTTGGATCTGTTGAGTCATACATGAATATCCATCCAACTACTTTCGAAAGAGCATCTATTCTTTCTTGTCTCATATTTGGTTTTCCTGGAACATCAATCAAAGTTAGTTTGTATCGTTCTATACTTATTGCTTTTCCAAATTCGGTTGGTCTTTTATACTCCATTAGAACTTCTTCTGATTGGCTTTTTTCTGTAGGTTCTGGATCGGCTGTATCTTTTTTGATAAGAACATTTCGAAACAATGTTTTCCCTACATTTGATGGTCCAAAAAGTGCCACTTTTACTCTAGGAATCGTACGTGGAATAAACTCGTCAGCCATAATAAATACCCTAAATAATACTAATGTCAAATATAGACACAACCAAAATAAAAAAATATGTTTTTAAAAGTCAAAAAAAAGTGGACAATATGTCCTCCGCAAGGTATAATCCCTTCAGACACATATATCCTATCGACCCAAAAGTCGAGCTGGATCGCGCCATAAAAAAAGCAAAAAAAACTACTGTTCCAAAGAAAGTCACAGACAAGATAAAAAAACAAAAAATAATTGTTGTCAATAAGATCGAGCTTATAAAGCAACATTTAGCCGCAAAATTTTCACAATATGTAAAACTTTTTCCCAATCTCAATTCTATACACCCATTCTATAGAGCTATTATCGATGTCTATTCAAGCATCGACGAACTAAAAAAGAATTTAGGCCGCATAAATGGTTCGATAAAAATAATTAAAAAAATGTCAGACACATACAAGGCTACAATACGTTCAATCAGGAAAACTCGGTATCTTACTGAAAGCGAAATTATTAATCATATCACTAGATTATGGCGACAATATATAGCTAGGATATACTCATTTATATCCCAAATAGAGGACGCCTTTCATTATCTCAATTCCCTGTCTCTAAAACTTAAAAAGCTTCCAGACTACAATCCAGACTACAAGACAATAGTAGTTTGCGGTCCGCCTAACAGTGGTAAGAGTAGTCTCGTTGGGAAGATCTCTAATGCGAATGTGCAAGTAGCCTCGTATCCATTTACGACAAAAAATCTTGTTTTTGGCCATATTGAAATAAACACTACGCCGCCAATAATAATTCAAATAGTTGACTCTCCTGGTCTATTTGATAGGCCTATCTCGGATAAAAAACCGGAAGAATTGCTAGCTCTTGAGGCAATAAAAACTATTGCTGATTGCATTATCTTTCTTTTTGATTGTAGCTATGAAAGAACGCTAGAAATCCAGCCCCAGATGCGAATATTTAGCAACGTACTAAGTTTCTTCTCAAAAAAAGAAAAAATCGTTGCAATTAATAAAATCGACATAAAAGACGATATAGTGTGCAAAAAATTGGTTACCAACTTAGAAGAATTACAAATAAAACCCATCTTATTAAGCGTAAAAAACAATATAAACTTGGACAAACTAATGGATAGAATCAGGCAAATTTTCGCTGGTTAAGCATATGAGTGAGAATTTCAAATTTTTTGAATATGTACTGTTATTTCACCCAAAAAAGAAAAAAAAGCTCTGCGCAAAAATTATGCCTGAGAAACCTATACATACACAATGGGGCGTCATTAAACCAGAAGACATTGTTAGCAAAAAGCCAGGAGATTCTATAAACACTCATCTAGGTGAACGACTAATCATTTTTAGGCCCCTTCTCTATGAAAAAATAGAGTATTCTCGAGCCTTCAAATATTCTACACAAATTGTCAGACCTAGAGACTGGGGTCTGATATTGTCGTTTTCTAATATTAGACCGGGCTCAAAAGTCATCGAAATAGGAACTGGAAGCGGCGCATTTACTGCTTTCTTATGCGAGATCGTACAACCAGATGGACATGTGTACTCATATGAAATCAGGCCTGAACGTGCAGAAATTGCTAGACAAAACTTGGTCGAGTTAGGTGTTCCCGATGTGTATGATATTAAAATTCGAGATGTTGCACGTGATGGAATCGATGAAAAAAATGTGGATGCTATTTTTGTAGATATTCCCGAGCCATGGACTGTTATTAGCTTCGTCTATGATGCATTAAAGCCCAGCGGAATTCTTATTTGCTATGTTCCGACGTTTAATCAAATAGCAAAGTTATTACCAACTTTAGATGATATTGGATTCGCCGATATTAGAATATTTGATCATTTTTTTAGAGAAATACAAACAAATCCAAACGCTGTTCGGCCTCTTTTAAAATCTTATGTTTTTTCGGCTTTTATTGTACTCGCACGAAAAATATCGAAATAATGTTTTTAAATGCTTTTATGAAAAATAATATAATAAAAGGAGAGAAAACACTTTTATAACTTGTTTTAGTGATTCCTATGGTACCTTCGACATCTAGCTCTTCCAAAAAAACCAAACGCAAAAAAAGTAAGAAGCTTGCCTTATTCATCGACCTAAACAGTGCTAGAGACTTGCAAACGATTTTAAGGGCATATGAGCTTGCCCAGGAGTATGGAGAAATTGTTTATGCGTGCACATATGCTGAAGAAAAAGACTTGAGCTTGATAGGCACTATAAATATTGAGCTAGAAAAACGCGGCATTGATATCAAAGTAACTGTCGGGCCATGCGAAATAACAATGGCATTAGATATTGTCGAACTTGCATACCAAAATAAAATAGATTACATAACAGTCTGTACCCGCAGAGATGTTTTTATTCCCGCCTTTGTTGAGGCAAAAAAATTAGGCACAAAAATAATAGTATTGTCACCCGTATCGGCACCTACAGGCCTACAAGAAATTTCTGATGAAATAGAAATTTTATAAAAAATCATTTAACAACAGAAAGATCCTTTATTCCCTTCTGGTTACCACACATGCAAAAAGGCCTATATCGTCATGGATATCTGGAAATACACGTAATGCGAATTCTGACCCCTTAAAACCAGGATTACCTCTAGTTCCAAATCTTATCGGTAGTTTAATTGGCTTCAAATTTTTCTCAAGAATCATACGTTCAAGTATGTATTCGCCTTCTAATGGGTCCAATGACTCCGTTATATACAGAAGTTTTCCATTTATTTTAAGCCCTTCTGAAAACTTTGCAACCAAAAACCAAGCATCTCGCGAACATCTAATGAAATCTCTTTCTTTTAAAAATGCGGTTAATCGAGGTCTTATACCTGTCTTGGTGCTTCTGGGGTGAACATATATAAAGTCAAAGTATTCGGAAGATACACTTAGCTTCTTAAGATCGCCAGAAATCCATTTAATTTTATCCACCAGATCCTCCAATTTTTTGCTCATTATTCCTCTCTTCAATTTTTCTTCTTCAAGACTTGTTTTTGATACAACAACAATTTCGCCCCTAGCTTTTATCTGTGATAGTGTCCATATCAGATCTGGAAGCCGTGGAGATATCATTAAAACCTTGCTTCCAGGCAAAGGATTCCACATAACTAAAGCTTGAGTACTCGCTAAATCGGCTTCATAAGCAAACCCTCGAATAAAAACTTTTAGGGCCTTTAAATTTGGCTTATAATATAGGCTCTTATGTACCTCGACCACAAGTCCTGATGGTTTTTCACCAGATGCTATATGGCTCACTCCCACCGCTATTTGTTCTCCAAACTTGGTAACAATTGCTACCTTATCTCCAGGCTTTATGTTTTCACCTATTTCAAGTACGCCAGGGTCATATAGTCGGGGTGCGCCCATCATTATTTCTTCAGCTGCTTGATCTTTTACAACTATCCTTTTGTCGACTTTTTCTAGTTGATTTGGTCCCTCTATGGGAATAGTTATTACCTCTCTAAACAAATCAGAATATCTCGGTGTAAGACCGGCGGATTTCAGCTCCTCGAGTACGTATCTTGGGTTGCTTCGCAACATATTTACTCTGATAACAGCTTCCTTAGGCGGTCTTCTTAATGCTTGTATTATAGACAGAGCTCTATGAAATGAATACCAAAAAGAAAGTCGTGCTACTATAGCTGGTGAATAATAGTACTTTGATGATATCTCCTTGATTATCTTATTAACGAATCGTCCCTTGATCTTCATTAATGTCACCATAAATACACAACAAAACTTAAAAATAATCAATGATGGAGAATATTAAAAATTGGAGTTGATATAAATATGTAAGACAATGCTATTAACGAAACTAATATCACGGTATAAGCTATCACCTTAATAAGTATCCATTTGTCCCCCCCTGCCAATTTAATATATAGCACCTTATTAACTATCCCTGCGCACAAGGCTAAATTTAGCAAAAATATGGCGCCTAATATGTCTATCTTATTAGCTATCAACATCGATGCTATCGCAAGTTCGGCACCAGTCACACTAAATAGTCCGCCAACAAACACCATGACAAGCGTAAGCTCATAACTAATTTTTTGAAAAAACACAACTAGCAAGCTTATAACAAACAAGATGGTTGCCATTTTTATGGCGCTACTATATGAAAGAGGAGATGTTAATAGTTTAGATTTTTCGAAAATTATTGCTTCTTGTTTTTTGAATTTAATATATGCCAAAGCGATTCCAAACACAATACTTAATGCCACAGATAATAAAAACATCATTATCATTTCTGGTATGTTAAAAACAAGAAAGCTAAGAAATAACACGCTCCTCAGAATGAGAGTAGTATCAACTATTAAAATAGCCATCGATGCCATCTCAGCTGTAAGCTTTGGTTTCAATTTGTTGTACATTCGAGTAATTTCCACCGTGGTGGTCTCGGAGTGAACCAGAGCCCCCAACCACGCGAATGCTACTAGACCCTTTTTTTCGCCTAAATGCCTAACAGCTATATAACCAAGAAACTCAACAGCTAACACAAATATAAGGAACACTAAGAAAATACGCAAATTAATTGCTTCTAATATTATTATTGGCGGGATTATGGGTAATATTAGAAGAGCCAATATTGCTATTTGTAATGCCGATGATATTTCTCGATATTCTAATGCACGCAAAAGTTCAACAACCTTATGTTTCATACTGAGTATCGCTGTTATGAATACACTTATTATTATTGCCCAATAAAACTCGCCAACTCCAACAAATAATCCCAATATATATGCTAATATCGCTGCTAACGATGTCGTTAGATTCAGCTCATTCCTCGTTACTATATTGTATACTAAAAATAGAGAGACCCATATGAGTACCCCGACGAAGCCTATTATCGTCAAAAAAGCGACATGGTATCCTTGCTCCAAAATTATTGTTGCCGCACCAAGCAGGGATAATAAGCCAAATGATCTTACACCAGGCCCCTCGATAGGGGTTTCAGCCTCCTTTATTTCCTTCGTAAACTGCCTTTCTAATCCAATTATACTTCCAACAATAAATGCTATGATAAGCTTAAACTGAAAGCTCTGAAACAGATCTATCATTTTTAACACCATGTAAACATTACTAGATATGTTTACCTATCTTTTTAATAAAATAACCATTCTCATACACCAAATTGCCTCTTAAAAATACGGCATCAACAAATCCTCTCACAAACATTCCATCATACGGAGATGCTCTAGATTTAGATAAACAAAAATCTGGGTCTATTATCCACCGCCGCTTGGGGTCAAAAATTACTAAATCGGCACAATTTCCAATCTTTATCCATCCTCTCTTAGATATCGAAAAAATCTTTGCGGGATTTTTACTAAGTAAGCGGATTATTTTTCT
>JAUQYS020000320.1:0-6402 GCA_030587585.2 Candidatus Njordarchaeota archaeon | reverse complement strand
AACCGCACCACACAATTACTCATATTCCTGAGCCAAAAGGAAAAAAAGAAAAGTCTCTATATGCATTTATACTTGGACTCTGGAGCGCCGATGGGTTTATAAATATTACACAAGGAAAGCATAACGAGCGCGTATATAGGTGTGGTGTTGATATCGATGATCCATCAGTAGTTCATATATTTCAGAAAATTTTTGAAATATTAGGATGGCCATTGCGGTTTAGGAGAGAAAATCGCCAGGGTTGCCTTAGGCTCTACTTTTATTCAAAAGCGCTAGTGGAACTAATAATGAGAAATATTCCTATAGGACAAAAGACACTTACTAACCCCAAAGTACCCTTATGGATTGCGAAGAACGAATACTACATAAAACATTGGATCTTAGGAGTTATAACGGGAGATGGTAGAGTTGAACAAAAACGAGGAAAAAGAATAGAATGGAAGAGAACAATAGCTCAAGAGTGCGAAAAAGAGATAGTACTATATATACTATCTCATCCCAAAACCCGATTTAACAAACTCACTAAAGGTTATAACCTCGAGGGAAGATGGCTTGGTTCATTCCAAGAAAGACTTAAGGTACCAAAGTACTTTAAGCAAGAAACAAGATGGTTAAGGAAACATAAAATACAAGTCACAATTGACAATAGGGTAAACTACTACCCCAAAACACGACGAATGACCGTTACTTGGACCATAAGCGTAAGATCAAATGATGCTAAGAAGCTAGCACAAATGATATTACCAGATAATAATGACGTACCATGGCGTGAATGCACCAAAATACGGAAAATAATGGAACTGGCGACACAAAAATAGTGCCATGGAAGTAAAATACAAATTGTGCCTCAAAATCAACGCATTTTCAATTTTTTTCTTTTTTCTTTTTTGGTTATGTTATAGTTCTAGTTCGTTGGAAAGGTTCTATAGTAGTTCCGCAGAATGCCAGTACGAATAGAAGCAGAAAGCCAAATTTAACAAAATGAAAAAAGAGAAAGGAAAAGAAGGAGTACTTTTTACCGCTCTAGATCTTCGCGCATCTTAGGCACAACTTCAATATTGTGTATCCTGGAAATGCTGGTAATATTTTTGGTTGAAGTTATGTGGTTTATTGATTTGAATTGCTTTTCTTCCGGGTATAGGGGTTTGGTTAGAGTGTTGTTTTTTCGCTCAGATGATTGTTCCATTTTTTAGTTTGCATCTAAATCGTTTTTACTGCACATACTTGTGTTGTGTTTCCACTTGAACGCGGTCTGTTTGGGCTAGTCTTGAGAATTTTTGGAGTGAGAAATGTAGTAGGAGTGCTATTTTGGTTTTTTCGGCATTTCTTGTCGTTGAGGATGAATAGTTCTGCTTCATCTGCTGGGTCTGCAATTATTGTGTGTTACAGTATTTGTGGGGTGGATCTGTTTATGTATTACATCAACCATAAACAATAAAGCTTTTTTTATAAGCCCGTATTGGAGATATATATACTAGCGACAATTATCTCGGGAAGAGCGAGGAAGAAATTTTTTTGCCCCGGTAGTGTAGGGGTTAGCATGTGGGCCTGTCAAGCCCGAGATGCGGGTTCGAGTCCCGCCCGGGGCGCCATTCTTCTTATGGGCCTGTCAAGCCCGAGAAGTTTTGCTCGGAATGCGGGTTCGAGTCCCGCCGGGGGCGCCATTCTTCTTATTGTTCTTTGATGTAGATTCCGGTTAGGTGTCTTTTGATGATGTATGATTTGTTTTTTGTGTATATGAATTGGTGTTGTTTTTTGTTGTTGTTGCTTAGTATGAAGCACCATTGGGCGTCGAATCCTAGGTAGTTTGGTATTTCGTTTATGTTGTTTGTGTATTGTGTTATTGTGTCTATTACTTTTTTTGTTGTTAGTACTATGTCGATATGGGGTGGTTGTTCTATGTATGTTGGTCTTGTGGTGATGGAAAGTATTAGACTTTTGGATGTTATGAGTATGTAGTATTGGTCTTTGTTTTTTTCTGATATGATTGGTGGGTATAGTAGGTATGCTGATATGTTTTTTGATATTGGGATTTCTGTTTCTGTTGGGTATATTGATATGAGTGGGTCTGTTATTGTTGTGGTGGTGAATTTTGGTAGTGCTATGTGGTATTCTTTTTTTAGTTTTGTTGCGATATTGGTTAGATGTGGTAGTGATATGATTATTGATATTGGTTTTGTTGTTGGTTTTTGTGTTTTTTTGATGTACTCTATTTTTTCTGGATTGGCAAAAATTATGCATTCGCTGAAGATTAGTTCGAAACATGTTGGTGGATGTGGGATCAATATGCAATCTTGAGGCATTTTTATCGATATATCTATCAGTTTTTAGGTGCTTTATTTTTGTGTATTTTCATGGCTCTTTTATTCCATAAATTACTTATGCTTTTTCGGTGATTGTGATGGCTAGGAAGAGAAAAGTTATAATAATGGGTGCGGCGGGTCGCGATTTTCATAACTTTAATATGTTCTTTAGGAATAATCCTAATTATGAGGTTGTAGCTTTTACGCAGACACAGATACCAGAGATAGAGAATAGAGTGTATCCAAAAGAGCTTGCTGGCGATATGTATCCTAATGGAATACCGTTAGTATCCGAAGATGAGCTGCCTGAACTCATAAAGAAGAAAGACGTGGATTTAGTGGTGTTGTCATATTCGGATATAAGTTTCGACGAGGTTATGAATAAAGCATCGATCGCCATGGCGAATGGAGCGTCTTTTATGTTACTAGGTCCAAAAGAAACAATGTTAAAGAGCACGAAACCTGTGATAGCGGTTACGGCTGTAAGAACAGGGGCAGGCAAGTCATCAGTGTCAAGAAAGATAGTCAGGATATTCAGAGAAAAGGGCATAAAGGTAGCGATAATAAGGCACCCAATGCCATATGCTGAAGATTTATCAAAAAAAGTTGTTGAGCATTTCAAGACATTGGAAGATGCCCACGAGAAACTTAAAAGTGGCGATTTATCCATAGAGGAGCTTGAGGAATTTGAGCTGTACTTGGAGGAGGGATTCGAGGTTTGGGCAGGAGTTGATTATGAGAAAATTCTTCGCGAGGCCGAGAAAAATGCTGATGTTATACTTTGGGATGGAGGAAATAATGATTTTCCATTCATAAAGCCAGACCTAATGATTACTGTAGCTGATGCACTAAGACCTGGTCATGAGGTATGCTATTATCCTGGGAGTGTAAATATTAGAATGTGTGATGTGTTGGTAATAAACAAGGTTGGCGTGGCGCCGATCGATAATTGGATAAAGATAGTTGATAATGTGCGTGCTGTAAATCCAAACGCAAAGATAATTCTTGCAGCCTCAGAAATAATTGTCGAAAAACCAGAAAGAATAAAAGATAAGAAAGTCCTCGTAGTTGAGGATGGTCCAACTATTACGCATGGGGAAGCACATTTTGCTGCTGGGTATGTTGCATCGAAAATATATAGAGCAAAGGAAATCGTTGATCCACGTAAATATGTGCCCAAGGATTCGAAGCTATGGGAAACTTATGAGAAATATCCACATTTGACGAATTTGCTACCGACAATAGGATATAACAAAGAGCAAATTAAGGTATTATTGAAAGTTATAAACTCTGTAGATGCTGATCTTATTGTTTCTGGGACTCCCATAAATCTTGAGAGGGTATTTAAGGAATATGGTTTTAAGCATGATAAACCTATTATAAATGTTAGATATGAATTAGTGGAAATATCTGATTTGACTATCCGAAAAGTAATTGATGAATTCATAAAGAAATATTTGAAGTGATTGGATTGTCGGAAGAAAAAAATTTATATTCTCTTTTTCTGGGTACAAAAGAAGATGAATCACTCGCATTTGCTTTCTCGATTATTGGTTTTGAAAGCAAAATTGTGGATAAGGATGAAGATTTGCCTGTTTTGTTAGGGGAGATACTAGAGAAGGATAAGGAAAAATATGCCTTGATCGTGATGCCGGAAAAATATGTTAAGTTGACTCAGCATATAAGAGAAAAATTGAGAGAGCAGGGAGATATATTACCGGCGTTTCTATTTATTCCGGAGCTTAAAAATCCAGTGTTCTATCAACTATCTGAAATAAAAGAGCTGGTTAGGCGCGCCCTAGGTATGTCATTAAAGGTTTTAGAAGAATAATTTTTTGGAAATGAGATTTAGAAGCCTTTAAAAAACTTATTATGTATCAAAATATTAGGAAAGTATTTAAATGACAAGCTTTTGTATATTTATAATTAGAGAAAGAGCTCAGGGAATCAGATGTCAGTAGATGAGGTTTTTGATCAGATAGAGAAGTTGCTAGGAGAAATATCAGAAAAAATCGGGAATACAGATATAATTCTGATAAGTACTTCAGAAGGTCACCTAATATCATATTACAGCAAAGAACAAGTTGATGAGAACTTTGTTACAGATCTATCAGCAATGCTGGGTAGTATTGGTGAGGGTATGAAGGTAATATTAGATGAATTAAAGATCGAGCGACAAGACGAAGAATTCATATTATTAGAGACAGCGAAACATATTTTTATATTGATTCCGCTGGAAAAAGCATCTATCGCGGTGAAGGTTCATAAACCAGCACTATTGGGCGCTGTTAGAGCTGTCATTAAGAGCTATATCATAAAAATTAATGAATTACTCTCCAATCTAGAGGAAGCGCAAATGAAAATGATGCGAGAAGAAATCGTCAAGGAGGTTACTCCCCTCAGTCTATAACCTCAATCTTGGATATCCTTGCTTTTTTTGTTGTAAAGATCTCAAAATTTTTTGTTGGAAGGAACAATATGCTACCTTGCTGTATTCCTCGATATACTATGGAGTCTTCTCCAACAAACTTTCTGATCGCCCTAGAAGAAACACAAAGGGTCCTTTTTGGCAGATCCTTAGAAATATCGTATGTTATCAAATAAGAATCTAGGAGCCCCTTAGTAGATATATCTAATGTCTCAAATGATTTTATGGTGGTTTCTATTTTTTTGAGTAATATTTTTTCGCGTGGCGTTAGATTTTTTTGTGATTTTTGATTTTGGAAACTGGTAAATAATGCTTTGATTATCCGAGAAGATTTTATATCGTTGTAAATGAAAACTAAGATCTTTGAAAGAACATCGGAGATATCTTTTTCGATATTATTCGCCGGTTTGAAAGAACGTAGCGTCGTGATTAGGTTATAAATTTGTTGCAAAAATTTGTCTTCTAGCATAGTGAGATTCTCATTCTCGATCTCATTTTTCCAGGCGAGAAATATTTGTGCTAAAATAGAGAGTATGGATGTTTCCTCAATCAAGCTACAGAACCATGCTATGTTATTCCAAATTCTTCAGGCTCTTCGATCTCTTCGACTTTTTCCTCTTTTTTCCTGCTTTTCATCATCTGGAGAAACCGTTGGGCCTCAGCTCTATGAATTTGGTCTTCAATAGGCTCTAGGGACAGGTCCATATTAAATATCTTTATTAATCGCTTTGCTAGCTTTAATGAAGCTAAATAATCCATGTATCCTGCCCTAGCTATGGTTGGTGTCAAAAGGCTAACAGCTGGGACGTTTTTAAGCTCGGCATGCATAAGTATCAGAGCTATGCCACCAGAAACAACGATTTCAGGAGGAGATTTAGGAACATCCCAAGAATTCGATTCTTTTATGTATCTATTCTCAAATGCACTATTACAAACATATACGATATCAACATCCTCTTTGTCGCGATTAGGTAAGGCATTAATATCAATGCCACCGCACAAAATTAAGGTTAAATCATGTTTCCTAGCAAGATCGGTGAGCTTATCCGCAACAGAAATTTGAAGGTCTGTAGAAGGCTGATATCTAAAAAATAAGATGGCTGAAGATGAATCTACAATATATGCTTCTATAGGATAGCGAAATTTTCCACTGTTGTCAACTTCTACTATGGGAGGAACAGAATCTGACCAAATGATAGCTATGCGTTTTAGTTTATCCGCGAGCGCCGCTGCATCATATAATATTTTAGTTGTTAAATATCCACAAAGGCCTAAGCCGTAAAAGCCAGTAATAAAGAATTTCAGATCTTTAAAAATGGATTCATCGTAGATAAGAAAATTAGTACTAGAAAAAGATTTCCTATTATTCAAAGCTCTTACACCGATTCTACGCGATCTCTAGCTCTGATAGGGCCTTCAAGATATCTTTTTCTTTCTTCTTTAGCTCATCGGAGTTTACAGGTTTTCCTTCTTCTCCCGAGTCAGGGGTCATTTCTGGGACCGGTGTGGAAGGAGCTTCTTCTACGGGTGGGGCTTCAGGTATTTCGAGCTTATCAAGCTTTTCTAAATATTTGTCAAGATCAAAAAGGTCTCCTCCCGGGGATTCTTGTTGTGTTGGTTGTGGTTGTGGTGGCTGTGGGCTCGTTGCAGGTGGAGTTGATAGGGCGGGTG
>JAUQYS020000244.1:0-5224 GCA_030587585.2 Candidatus Njordarchaeota archaeon | reverse complement strand
CGGATGGTTGACAACGATGGGTTATAATGGGCGATCTAGCGCAGAAAAGATAATCGATATTAAGATCCGTGACCTTTATGAGAATACTAGATGTATTTCTCTGGGCGAAACTTTGCCAAAAGTTGTAAATGAGCGTAAGGTTGTATCGTTGCATTATGGCGATTTTGATCTTCAACAAAAAAATATTGATTCTCTTGAGAGCGCTCTCTCAGTTGCTGGCTATGCGGCTAGTATTGGCGCTTTAATAGCGAAGATTGTTGCTCCAAGCCTTTCAGCACCGCTTGGTGCAATATCCCTTCTTTTGGGAACCTACACTATTCTTCGCGAGCATACATTGACCAAGTATTCAGAAGAGTATCATCAAGCAACGATAAATAATTTAAATCTTGGATATGATAAAAGCTGTTATGGTTTTATGTGGTTTAGGATAGTGACACCGAGCTCAGGCAATGTAGAGTTTAATTTGAACTTTGATATAGATTTATACTATCAAGGGATTTTTCCAAGTACTCTGTATGTTTTCTCGTTATGTGCTTATACAAAACTTATCTTTATGTAGTGTGAGTGAACATGGCGAAATTTTGGTGTTTTTTTATTTTTTTGTTAATTTCTATGAATATTCTGCAAATAAATGTATATTTGAAATCTAAGGTTATTAAGTTTTATAGGCCTACTGAAGGACAAAAAGGTTTCGAAAGATGTATGTCTGCGTCTAATTTTGGAGTGGCCATAGCTAATAATTCTTTATGTGTTTCTATTACTGATGAGGACGTTATTTTTAATGGTTCTATCGATATTAATAGTAGCATAACCTATAATAATTGTAAAATTATGGTTGTAGACGATACCTATATCACAGTGGTGAACTCAGTTTTGACTATATGTGGTTCTCAAATTTTCCTAGATGCATCAATGTACATTGTGTGTATGAATGCTACCATAGTTATCCAAAGCTCGAGTATAGCAGGATACAAATGTATAACCATAAATGGATCAGAACTATGTATGATCAATAATGTGACGTCTTCTGCTCCAATAAAAATATCGAATACGCGTACTATAGGTATCAGGAATAGCATATTAAATTCATCATCAAAGATTATTGTTTCAAAAAATGTTATTGTTTATGTATCGATGGAAAATACAGTATTCAATATTACAGACATATTGATATCTGGTAGGCTAAAAAGTGTTAATACTATTATTAATATAAGTAGATGCGTAGGGGATATTAATTTTATTAGCTACGATAGGCCACTTTATGGCAATATATCTATTCGCATTTATATAGATCAATCAAATTTTTCGTCCCTTTTTATAGGAGACCTTGGTACGGCTATACTAGACATTTATAATAGCCGTATAGGAACTCTGTATATCGTAATAGAAAATTTAACGGCGAGACTCAGAGACTGTGTTATTGATGGTTTCATAACAACTTTTTATAGTCGGATGAATGTAACTATAATCGGTTCTACACTTGGCTTCCTTCATGCTACCATAGTTTTTGCGTCAGGCATTTTTATTATTTCAAATAATACTATACTAGGCGGGTTTATCACAATAAATTTTTATCCTTTGTATGGTTCCGATTTTCCACATACGTATATGCAATCAATAAACATAAGCAGCAATAAATTTGTGAATTCCTTTTTGAGGCTTTTAAGCGTTACAGATGATACGGGATTTTTCCTCAGCGAAAAAGAGTTTTTCTCAACAGTTATAGTTCATGATAATTTATTCATAATAAACGAAACATTGGGCGGCGAAGAGTCCACTGAGGAAAACGTAATATTGATTTCGATGGCTGTAGGAAACGCATTTATTTATAATAACACATTCGAAAAAAAGATAAACAAAGATAATATAGCAATATACATAAGCGACGATTACTCTTATTTTACTCTGAGCTCCGAACTTCACATATATCATAATACCATTATCGGTTTTAGTAGACCATTCAAGATAGATATACCCTACGAGCTCGAACTTAACGGGAAAAAATTTACTCCGACGAAGGTTTACTTAAACACGATAATATCAGATGAAATATATATTGAGGACTCTGGCTTTATTTATGATTGGGGTGGTTATGGTAATTATTGGTCTTGTTGTGATGTTGTTGATGCGGATGGTGATGGTGTTGGTGATGAGGCTTTGTGGTTTGATGGTGATAGTGTTGATCGTTTTCCTCTTGTTCGTCCTCATTGGAAGTATAATGTTAGTTGTCCGATACTTGTTGAGGAGTCTGGTGGTGGTGTTGATGTCTGGTTTATAGTTGTGGTTTTTGGTGTTGTTGGGGTGGTTGTTTTTGTTGTTGTGTTTTGGTGGAGGAAATATAAGGCCAGAAGTGAAAAAATAGGAGAAAATACGGAAACTTTATGAGGCTTATCTTGGTGTTTAGTGGGCAAATTTGGGGCGAGATATGTGTTGAATAGACAAATTTAAATTTTTCTGGATGCTTTGTATAATAAAGAAGTAGAGTGATATAGGGGATTTTTTGCCAGATATTTTTATTGGAAAGGTTTTAGAGAATCATCATGGAAAGGCTAAGATTTTGATTTATCCTGAATTTGCTGGTGGGCTTCGTGGGCTTGAGGAGTTTTCTCATTGCATAATAATATACATGTTTCATAAGGCTATTGTAAATATAGAAGAACTTATGGACTCGATAGAATCAGTCTCTCCTATGGCGGCACCGCGTCATATTCGCTTTGGGATTTTTGCTACGAGGTCGCCTAGGCGGCCGTCATATCTTGGTTTGTCTATAGTTAGGATTATTGGTATAGAAAATAATATTCTTATTGTTGATGGTCTTGATGCATATCCGGATAGCCCAATAGTAGATATAAAGCCTTATGTTCCAAGTGATGTAGTTTATGGAGCAAAGTATCCTCAATGGTTATCTAAAGAAGACAGCGCAAGAAAAATAGAGTTTGTCCATATGTTCCTGAATAAGTTATGGATGGTTGCTTTTGAGATAAACAAGATGTTTGTTGAAAAAGGATTTGAGGTATCCAAAGTGGGCGTATCATTCGGCAACTACATCAATATTGGGGACAAATTTGTTGTTCAAAAATATCCGCTCCCATTTTTTGTTGTTGAAGGAATATGCGAGATTCTAATACAAATAGACAAAATATATCTAACGATCCCGCTATACACTGAGACAATCACAAAAGAGCTCATAGGAGACATAGTAAATATGTGTCCAAACGACGCGGAGATATATGGAGGAGAAACATTCTTAGAAACATATTATCCAATAAAAAACGCAACAATAAATGGTATTTACGAAAAAATAAAAAATAGTGGAGAAAAAACAATTCAAATATCGATAAGAATAGACCACGAGAAATACAACGACACAGTCAACAAGTATATAGCCATAAAGCAAATTATCGAAAAACACGGAGCAAAAACAGTAAAATATGGCTATGTGATAAGAACTAGATCGTAGACAAAGTAGAATTTATAAAAATTACTGTGAAAAATACTGAATTTTTTTAGTACTTTTTTCATATTACTTTATAAATAGTGGTATAAGATGATCGCTCGGGAAATATTGCAACAAATAGGGCGGCTAAAAGGGCTTAAAACGATAGAGCAAAGATTAATCGATTATCTTATTGATAAGCTTATGTACATATTATTCTCATCGTGGAGTCATCTCGTATTAGGGGGAGGCACGTGTATTAATAGATTCTATGGGGGGGAGCGGTTCAGTAGAGATATCGATATATATCTGGAAAAAAGAATCAATCTACAACTAGTAGTGGATGAATTAAAGCGTGAAGGCATCATAGCTGAATTATCTAAGGGAATAATCAGAGAAAAATTTGAGTCATATTATTTTGATATTAAATTGTTGGGAGAAAACGTCATTATTAAGATTGACCTGATGGGGCTGCCTCCTGGAAAATACACGAAAACACTGTATGAATCCATGTATCCCGATGTTGCACCCGTTATCGTGAATATACTTAACATAGATGTTTTGCTTGCCGAAAAAATAAAAGCACTTCTAAGCGAAGCAAGATGGAAAGTAGCAGATGTCTACGACATATATTTTATCTGCAGAAAATATAGGCTCGAATGGAAAAAATTTTGCGAACCAAGAATGATTGATGTAGTTAAAAAGCGCGCTAAATACCTAATAAAGAGAGACTGGCAAATACTAGAAGACACTCTCTTAGAGAACATAGGCCCAGAAGATATTCTACGGTGCTTCGAATGAAACTTTCTGATGCAGTTTTAGATACTATTGCACGCAGAGGTGTGGTTACTCCAAAATTTATTTCAAATGCCCTAGGCATAAGCCTAAAACAGGCCCAGAATGTTCTCCACTACTTGCTAAAAACAAAAAGAGTAAGAAAAGTATGCTGGGGACTCTACACTATATTTACAGACCCAAAAGTTATAGGATGCAAGATAGTTCCTTCCTACATCTCGTTTTTGTCGGCCCTTTCGCTATGGGGTTTAACAACACAGATCGCGGGAACATATATCCTCGCAACAATACACAGAGTAACCTCACGAAGAGAATGCTATAAAAAATTAGGAATTCGCTACATAAAAATACCCCGCAAAGCATTTCTAGGATATGTATGGAAAAAAAGCAATCTGGACAATGGTATATACTTCATAGCCGAGCCAGAAAAAGCAATAACAGACATGATATATGCCGAGCAAAACCCAACACATATGGCCATAGATTGGTCGCGGCTAAACATAAAGAAAATATCGATATACTCCAAATACTACCCGAAAAAAACTCGAAAAAAAATTCTAAGAATAATCTCAATAGCAAAAAAACAATTATGATGTGCTTTGGGCTATCTCTGCTTCAATATTTTTACTTCACAGACACAGTGTTGTTGAAGATGAGTTTAATTTTATGCGGATCCGCACTATTTGCATTCGTATCCATGTTTTGAGTCCTAAGAGGCACTGTAGAATGCTAAGATTATACTTTTGATTACTAACTGAAAAAACTATAAGAGCGAAATTTTTATTTGCTAAAAATTTATTGTTCCTTAAGGGTGGTGATTTGTGGATGATGATATCCGCATTGTTATGGAAAGAATAGAGATAAATCCCAGTGACTTTGTAAGTCTGGTGCCGTTAGTTTTATTCTATCTGAGTATTGTTGATTGGCTCTCTATCTTGGGTTTTTACAAGCATTAGATTCTATAAAAGCCTAATCGGCATGTGAATTATTCTC
>JAUQYS020000204.1:0-1862 GCA_030587585.2 Candidatus Njordarchaeota archaeon | reverse complement strand
AACAATAGAATCAGCTATGTTGCTAGGTGTTGTTGATATTGAAGATTGATGTTCTATTTTATTTTTGTAGAGGGCGAGCAATATGATTGTTTTTAGGCCTTCTATTATCGTTACTATGGATGATAACATAGGAGTAATAGCCGATGGTTATTTAGGTATAGAAGACGGGAAAATAGAGTATATTGGTAAATCGAAGCCAGAGCATGCTGAAGAGATAGTAGAATTACCAAAGAAAATTATTATGCCAGGATTTATCAATTCTCATACGCACATAGCAATGACTTTACTAAGAGGTCTAAAAGATGACGCTGACCTACAGACCTGGCTAATGAAATATATTCTACCAGTAGAGAAACTTTTAAGACCCAGTGATGTTTACTATGGGGCATTATACGGCGCATTAGAGATGATAAGAAATGGGATAACTTGCTTTTTAGATATGTATTATCATGAGATAGAAGTAGCAAAAGCCGTGGTTGATGTTGGTTGCCGAGCTATGCTGACATATGGATCAGCTGATGTTTTTTTTGATAGAGACCCGCAAGAAGAGTTCAGAATAGCGGAACAGTTTAGGATTGATATTGAAAGCTTGATTAGTGAGAAAAAATGTGAAAATAAAGTATTCTTTGCCTATGGACCACACTCGGTGTATGGATGTACAGAAGAACTGCTTAAGATTTTTAGAGATGCTTCTGAAGAGAGAAAAATAAGGATACATATACATCTATCAGAAACGAGAGTAGAAGTTGAAGAAACAAGAAAAAGATTGAGAATGACACCTATAGAATACCTGGATAAAATAGGCTTGCTTTCAAGCAGAGTTATGGCCGCCCATGTTGTTTGGCCAACTGACAGCGATATAGAAATACTGGCAAGGAAGGGAGTCCATGTTTTGCATAATCCATCGTCCAATCTAAAATTGGCTTCTGGAGTTTGTCCAGTAGAGAAAATGTTAAAGAGCGGCATAAATGTAGCATTAGCTACAGACGGGCCGGCCTCTAATAACAGACTAGATTTATGGAAAGAGGCGTATATCGCGGCGATATTGCAGAAGGGAATAACATATGATCCAAAAGCTTTACCAGCTAAAGAAGCGCTTAAAATGGCAACGATAAATAGCGCTAAGGCTTTGGGCTTGGATAGTATTATTGGTTCGCTTTCTGTGGGCAAGTATGCAGATTTTGTAATAATTGATACAGAAAAGGCTATGGAATCTGTTCCCAGTCATGATATTTTCTCAATGATTATCTATGCGTTGGATTCTAGATACATAGATTCGGTTTGGATAGGCGGAAATAAATTATATGATGCTAAATATGGGTTCTCATTCATAGATGTAAAAGATGTAAAAAACAAAGTGGAAAGCATTCGTAGACGACTTATAGAAGAAGCAGGCATATATGAAAACCCATAAGAAAATTTGAGATTCAGAAATGCGTAATATATAGAAAATAACCTAAAACATCATTTACACAGAAGATTATGGTGATATCAATTGAAAAAATTTAAGCCGTCGAAAAAAGCATCAGAAATAAGATACGTCATAAGAGAAATAGTACTAGAAGCAGAAAAATATGAATCAAAAACAGGAAAAAAGACTATAAGACTTAACATAGGCGATCCATGCAAGTTTGATTTCTCTCCTCCAAAGCATGCGATAGATGCCTACATTGATGCACTAAGAGAAAGAAAAAATTTTTATGGTGATTCAAGAGGGGAGTATTATCTAAGAGATGCTATTTCTAAATATGAAAAAAGAAAAAATGGGATAGCGTTAGATGTGGATGATATTCTGGTAACTCAAGGAGCGGCAGAAGCGGTTAATACAATATTGGCGGTTGCTTTTGAAAACGGCGAGGAAG
>JAUQYS020000190.1:0-6157 GCA_030587585.2 Candidatus Njordarchaeota archaeon | reverse complement strand
TTTCACACTTTTTTATAGCCTCACTAAGAATATCTCTTCGTGCTTCTCTAGGAAAAAGTGAATTAATACGCAAAATATCGCTACTTATAACACCTTTGCTCTTTCCGCTTAAAACATCAACCCAGGAGTCATGAGGAAGCCTAAATGAATAATATACAGTTTTGAATAAATAACGGACAATATGACCATAGATATCGCTCAAAAGGGCGCTTCTAAGATCTACCTCCTTGCCATGTATTCGGGACTTTGAGATAGCAAAAACAGTATTCATTAAGTCTTGATGCATCTCATAGTTAGGCATATCAGCCAAAATTCTCAAAGTAAGTAGAATCTCAAATTTTTCTTCGTGATCATCTAACACCTTCCACAGAATGTCATCTACATATTCAAGCATCCCGTGTGGTATCCTTTCAGCGAACTCCCTGTCTAGTACATCTTTTCTATTTACCTTAAGATCTCTAATGAGTTGCCAAATATATATAGGCAAGTTACCTGACTTCGAAACAACAATGTCCTTAGCATCTTCATCGACTCTAATGTTTTCTTTATCAGCAATCCGCAAAAGTATTTTTTCGATACTTTCTTCAGACATTGGGGATATCTTATATATCTTAAATACCTTAGATACTCGTTTACCAAGTTTAGATTCAAATGATCTCAATTCTTCCGCGCGAATAGTTGCGACTATCAGTCTAGGATTATTTTTTATTATCGATCTTAACGCTATCTTGCTTAGTCTTATTATATCATCAAAAAATAGGATTATTCCCTGCTCCTCATGTTTCTTAGCAATCATCGTAGCGTCTTCAAATATTGCACCCAGCCCATAGCCGTATTCAAAAAGATTTTTAAGAATAATGGCCATTAACGCCGTTTTACCTGTCCCAGCTTTACCAGTTATAAGAACTCTCTCACCAGAAACTATATCTTTTTGCGCTTGCCTAAGCACCCTCAGCCGTATATCATCAAAAACAAAAATATCAAAAATATATGAAGGTAACCTTAAAACTCCGCTCTCACCAACAAGATCATTTAGAGACCTAAGAATCCTATAATACAATAAAAACACCTAATATAATATCATTAAAAAAATAAAAAAATCATCCATGCGCTACTTTTTTCGGATAAGATCCCGCATCGAAACACTCGAAGCAACAACAAGAGGATCCCATACGGGCGAGAAAGGCGGAGAATAACCAAGATCCAACTGAAAAATTTCCTCAACACGAAGACCAGCATAAAGAGCAGCAGCTACAACATTAATTTTACCATCAACCCCTTGACCACCTATAGCTTGTCCCCCAAGAAGTTTTCTTGTTTTACTATCATAAATAAGTTTAATGTACACCTTACTTGCATCTGGATAATATCGAGGCTTATTTAAGGCTTCTATCTTGACACTTTTTACTTCAAAATTCTCACTTTGAGCTTGCTTGGTACTGAGTCCCGTTTGAGCTACTGCTGTCTCAAAAAACTTTACGAAAGTTGTACCAGCAGCTCCAAAAAATTTCATATCTACACCACCGATGTTCGATCCAGCAGTTCTACCCATCTTGTTGGCTACATGTGCTAGAGGAAACCATGATGGCCTTCCCGTTACAATATTCTTTGTCTCAGCTAGGTCTCCTACCGCATATACATTTTCAATGTTAGTTTCCATTTTTTCATTCGTTTTTATCGTTCTTCTTATACCGAATTCTATTTTTGATCCATTAACTATGTCTGTGTTCGGTTCTATTCCTATGCCTACAATAGCTATCTCTGCTTTATACTCATCTTTATCTGTAATAACTTTTCTAAGCTCATTATTGCTACCTTCAAACCCAACAACATGTTCGTTTTTGCGAATATTTACTTTTTTAGCTATCATATTTTTTTCAACGATCTCACTCATATCGGGATCGAGTTTCGACAATATCCTATCTCCTCTCGTAATTATCGTGACTTTTTTTTGCTGATGGATAAACGCTTCAGCAAGCTCTACATTTATGTATCCAGCACCTATAAGCACAATGTTTTCCGCTTTCTTGAGCTTCTGCTTGATAGGAATACCATCATCTATATGCCTTATATAGTAGACACAATCTAAATCTTCTCCATCGATATGCAGTCTACGCGGTTTCGCCCCCATAGCCAAAACTAAATAATCATACTCAAACTCATATTCTTTTTCGCGCTGATCTATTGCATAAACAATCCTGCCACTAAAATCTATCTTTGTTGCCTTTGTCCTTAATAACACATCTATCCCTCTCTTCTTGAATACCTCTGGGCCATAGTGAACTAACACATTCGGATCATCAAAGTATCCGGCAAAGAAAAAAGGTAGTCCGCATGGTGCATGTGATACGTGATTTTTTGCCTCAAGAACTACTACCCTAAGCTCTGGATTTGTTCTTTTCGCTTTCGATGCGGCAGCCATTCCTCCGGCTCCGCCACCAATAACCAATAAGGTCTTAACCATTTTCTCCACCCAAAATAATCTATACTAGATGCTACTTTATAATGATTCTGCCTCATAATAATAGTTTGACTACGAAATTATGTCGATCTTATGACTAGATTTCGTTATTTCTACTGATATCCATCCGTTCTCATATTTAAAATCTGATACTTCCCCGTCGATCATGATTCTTTGTGGTTTTTTATCCGAGAATATTCTTAGATTTAGAGATTTTACGCCTTCATATTGTTCATGCAACATATTAATACTAATGCTATGCGGATCGAATATTATTTCTGTTTCTGTGTAGATCCCGTCCTCAAAATTATAGCTTAAGCCGTCATCCTCATATATAACAAATCTACCTCCTTTTTCTTTAGAAAAAATCATTACGTCATACCTATCTATTTTTTTCTCGCCGACGTAATTTTGGGAATCCTGCAACACTATGATGCTACCATCCTTAACAAATATTGGTATAATGTCTAAACTAGCGCTATATCTAATTGTCCTTGGACCAAGATATATTTCTCCTTTCCAATAGTCTAGCCAATATCCCTCCGGAAGATATATCATCCTATCGTCCTTTTTTTGAAGAATAGGTGCAACTAATAATGATGGCCCAAACATAAATTGATCATCAATATCATATGCCCGCTCATCATCTGGAAAATCATAAAATAATGGTCTAAATATCAGATCGCCATCAATATATGCTCTTCTAAACAGAGAATATATATAAGGTAAAAGATTATATCGAAATCTAATGTACTTTTTAGCTATTTCTAGAGCCTTTTTTCCAAAACACCAGGGCTCTTGTGGTGGCCTAGCCTTCGCATAGTGTGCTCTCATAAATGGATAAAATACCCCAAGCTGCATCCATCGTATATATAAGTTACGACTAGTTTTTCTGAATGGCGGGAAAAATCCACCGATGTCGGCGCCTATAAAGAATAAACCCGACAGGGACATATTTAGTAACATTGATACTGATGCTTTTAGATGCCTCCATGTACTCCAGATATCGCCGGTCCAATTAGCAGAATACCCCTGTATTCCTGCGAATCCACTTCTAGATAGCAAGAAAAATCTTCTGCCTGTTTTTCTAAGCGAATTATAGACCCCCATGCATTCTAGTAGTGCGTAGATGTTTCCTATTTTTTCTATTTTTATGCGTTCTCCATTTTTACAAAAGACCATATTTTTTGGTTTTACTCCTAGACCAATATAGCTTCTTAGTCTTGTCTCTGTTGAAGGCTCATTCATATCATTTTTAAATCCATCCACTCTATATTTTTCATAGAAATCCAAGTACAAATCTCCCCACCATTTTCTTGTCTCTTTTTTGAGAAAATTGGGCATTGCTGATTCACCACACCAGCCCCTAGCTTTGAATATTTCTCCTTTCTTGTTTTTAACAAAATATTCGTTTTTCATGCCCTCTACGAACAATTCATCATCGACCTTTACATATGGATCCACTATTACTACTATCTTAAAGCCAATATTATGAAGTGTTTCTATCATCTGTCTTGGTTTTGGAAATCTTTTTGGGTCCCACGTAAATATCCTGAATTTATCCATATAGTCTATGTCTAAATGTATAACATCACATGGTATGCCGAGTTCTCTAAACTTTTGTGCTACAGATATGACCTCTTTCTCCGATTTGTAGCTCCATTTTGATTGATGAAAACCTAGAGCCCATAACGGAGGCATGAAAGGAGTCCCAGTAATCTTCACATATCCTTTTAATATTTCCCTAACATTATGTCCAAGAATTACATATACATCCAAATCCTCGCCTTCTTTTTCAATCGTAATAGTATTCTTTTCCTTTTTTTCTATATGCACTACCATGTAGCTTGGACTATCAATATATATGCCCAACGCATAATCTTTCTTAGCAATAACATAAAACGGAATGTTCAGATATATTGGATCAGCCCTAGGAGAACGATATTTTAAAACTGGGTCTTTATTTCTGATTCTTATTTTTTTCCATTTTCTCTTATCAAACGGACCGTCTTTTTCTCCAAAGCCATAAATATGCGCCCCACTCGTTAATGTATGCGTCCATATAGAAATGTCGTTTCTTGCTTTAAACTCTAGTTCTCTAAATATTGTTTTCCCTTTATTATCAACAATTTCTATTAGATTATTTTCTTCTCTTATTGTGTAATCTCCAAGAGCAAAATAACTTCTATTTTTGATATCTATTATCTCTGTGGTTTCGTCTAAGACTACAGCTTCGGTTCTTTCAAGAGGATCTCTATTTCGAACAAGTCTAACAATATTTTCTGAGATAATTTCGACATATATTTTTATACACCCAATAATATGCTAAAATCTCTGAAAAAAATTCAATACATCATATAATATTCTTAGGGACTCATTTTCTAAGGAACCTCGTAGGAACGCTATTAGTAAGCTGATTATCCCTTTGACTATGGTTACTGCTTTCATTGCTTCATTTTTTGTAAGTATTATCTTTCGATGATCACTATTAATCCTTAGAGTATACAGGGTGGATGCTTGCAAGATATATGATACATCAACAGTAGATACATCCTTAAGTAGTTTAATAATAGCATTTATTAGTTGACCGCTTTTAGCTGGAACTGGTTTTTTGCAAAAAATAAGAATAGCCCTAAAAATCATTTCTACGGTGAACCACATAGAAGATGTTGCTTTATTATAACAACCATTAAGCAAATCTACTGCCGACTCTTTTGCTAAAATTTTCGCTTTTAAAAAATATTGCTTATAGCTCATCTTTATCTACTATGTCTACTATCAATGCCTCATCATATCCAAACTTTTTTTCAACTTTCCTAGCAATACTCAAAACAGCATCAACAACATCCCAAGCCTTATCCCTAACAACAACCCTAACATTACAACCATTCCAGTCATCTACCGCTTCAACATAAACTATTTTCTCTCCTAGTGTCCTCCTTAGTTCTTTTTTAAATTCTTTCAATAAATCTTCATTTACATAGAACCTTGCGTCATACATATTTTGTCTTTCTTCTATATCTACTATGTCTACTATCAATGCCTCATCATATCCAAACTTTTTTTCAACTTCCCTAGCAATACTCAAAACAGCATCAACAACATCCCAAGCCTTATCCCTAACAACAACCCTAACATTACAACCATTCCAATTTTCCACACTTTCAACAGATACTATTTTGTCTCCTAGCCTTCTTAGTAGATTCGTAGCGAATACAGCCACTATCTTGTCAAAATCCACAAATTTTTTTCGAACATATAGACTTATAGGCAAAAAACACACCAATAATCTATAGAAAAGAAAAAATTTAAACCGATAAAAAATAGAATTAAAAATCAAAATTCCATATTATTTTAAATGATAACAATGCTAAGGAAACCAACATGCATCCGAAAAATTATAATTCTATTTGTCCTATCTCTAATTATTATTACGACGACTCTACTATATGTGTTCTTTTTCATGTCTAGAGACGACGGCATTATCTTAGAAGGAGATCTCTACGTGAATGATTCTGGCTTACCAAAAGGTGGATTTGAATGGGTAGGTCTATATACTCTTAGAATTGAGAAAGGCAGGCTTATTCTCTCTCTAAAAAGTGGATTAGGTGATCCATTAGATGCTCATAGCTATAAATGTGAAATTCTTAGCATAACATCAGAAAATAATATGGAATTTTGATTTTTAATTCTATT
>JAUQYS020000166.1:0-3128 GCA_030587585.2 Candidatus Njordarchaeota archaeon | reverse complement strand
ATCTATTTGTTATTTTGCTAATTTTTGCCAGTCTTGTTGCTCTAATATTAGAAAAGTCGTATATAGATTTTATCGTAATAATGATCATTGTTATAATCAATATAGCGATAAGCATATATCAAGAATACAAAGCCGAAAACGTTATGGAAAAACTTCGTGAATATGCGAGCCCAAGAGCTAAAGTTTTGAGAAATGGAAAAATAAAGGAAGTACAAGCTAAGGAAATAGTTCCAGGAGACATAATAATCCTCGAAGAAGGAGACAAGATCCCTGCTGATGCTAGAATAATAGAATCTATTAGCTTAGAAGTCGATGAGTCACCATTAACAGGAGAATCAGTCCCCATATATAAGACCCAAAGAATACTACCAATTGACGCTTCGATATCGGACATGATAAACATGGTTTTTATGGGCACACATGTTGTAAGAGGCCGAGGTAGAGCAGTGATTGTTCGTACCGGTATGCGTACAGAACTTGGAAGAATAGCCCGCATGGTCGAGGAAATAAGAGAAGAGCAAACTCCTCTCAAAATAAAATTGTCTATTTTTGCAAAAAAAATGGCTGGCCTTATCGCTGTTCTAATAGTTGCCATATTTCTTATAGGATTTATAAGGTTTGGTATAAGACATGCCATAGAGAGCTTTATGGTCGCCATAAGTCTGGCAGTTGCTGCAGTTCCAGAAGGTCTACCCGCGATACTTACAATAACATTGGCAATGGCTGCGAGGACACTAGCAAGAAACAATGCGTTAGTGAAATATTTATTAGCAGCTGAGACGTTGGGATCCGTAACGGTTATTTGTTCTGATAAGACCGGTACGATAACAGAGGGCGTGATGACGGTCAGAAAGATTTACGTTGGGGGCAAAATATATGATATTATTGTATCTGGAGATAAAAAAGGACGGTTTGTGTTGCAAGGAAAAGACATAGACCCAATGAGAGACCCCTTATTGTCAAAGATACTAGTTATTAGCTCATTATGTACAAATGTTGAATCGGAAGTGGAACTAGTCGGTGATCCAACAGAGCTCGCAATAGTAATTGCTGCTACAAGGGCAGGTTATCATAAATCTGGATTGGAAAAAATGTATCCAAGAGTATATGAGATTCCATTTTCCTCCAGCAGAAAAATGATGACAACAGTCAATAAGTTTTCGGATAATGAGTATTGTGTATGTGTTAAGGGTGCGCCAGAGCTAATTCTTAATAGATGTAGGTTTGTTGAAATAGAATATGAAAAACTTGTTGAAATTGACGACGAAATGAGGAATAGTATACTAGAAAAGATAAATTCCTATGCAGCTAAGGGACTGAGATTATTGGGGGTCGCATACAAAAATATAGCCCCAAAAGAAATTAATCGAGACGATGTAGATAGTTTTTTGGAGAACGAACTAGTATTTTTAGGGTTCATTGCCATATCTGATCCACCACGCTTTGAGGTTTATGAAGCAGTTAAAAAAACAAAAATGGCTGGAATTAGAGTAATCATGGTTACTGGGGATCATGCATCAACAGCTAAGGCCATAGCTGAGGAAATAGGATTATATGAAGAGGGGGATAAAATAGTAACTGGTAGTGATCTAGACAAGATGTCAGAGGCCGAATTGGAGCGGGATATTATGAGAATAAAAGTGTTTGCTAGGGTAATGCCAGAACATAAGCTCAAGATAGTTAATGTTTTGAAGAAAAAAGGAGAGATCGTAGCTATGACTGGTGATGGCGTTAACGACGCGCCAGCATTAAAAGCAGCACATATTGGTGTGGCGATGGGAGTGAGAGGTACTGATGTGGCTAAAGAAGCTGCGGACATGATACTCTTAGATGACAATTTTGCTACGATAGTAAAAGCTGTTGAGAATGGAAGAAAAATATATAGCAAAATTAGGTCTTTCACTAGATATTTGATATCATGCAACATAGCTGAAGTATTTATTATCATGCTGGGAACAATATTGTTTTTTGAAGTACCACTTCTGCCAGCAATGATATTATGGATAAATCTAGTAACTGATGGACCTCCCGCCACTGCTCTCGCTTGGGATCCCAGCTTTGATGATGTAATGAGGCGGCAGCCAAGAAAAACTCAGGAAGGTCTGCTTTCGGGCATGCTTACTTTTATTATTGTTAGTTCTATCACACTTACTCTTGGCACTATGATAACATATTACTACTATCATATAGTTCTTAATGCATCAATTGCTAAAATTAGAACAGTAATATTCTTGCAATTAGCTCTGTTCGAACTGTTTATTGTCTGGAACTGTAGAAGCGAAACAAGATCGGTATGGAAAATAGGATTTGGTGGCAATAAGTGGCTATTTCTATCGGTAGTTATTTGTGCATTTTTGACAGTTTCTTTGGTTTATATCCATCCCCTCACAATGGCATTTCATTTAGTAGCAATAGATTGGTTTGACTGGGTATTTGTATTATCCGTGGCGTCGTTAGGATTTTTAATGGTTCCAGAAATATTAATGCAGAAGAGCAATTAGATATTTTCTCTAAATTTTCTTGGTATGAGTTCTGGATCCATGGCTATTTTAAGAGCTCCAAGCAAAACGGCATCGTCTTCTAGGTGCGTTTTTTCTATTTTTGGCATTCTGTTTATAGTAAGATCCTCTACATATTTTTGAATTGGGCTTAGTACTAAATGTGTTGGATTCTTTAGAACTATAGAACCGCCGACGACTATCACGTCTGGGTCGAACGCATTGATAATATTTGCAAAACCTATTGCGTTTATTTTTCCTATTTCGTTAAAGATCTCTAGTGCGAGTGTATCATTTTTTTGTGCACATATTGAAAGTATTTCGTAGGTCACATTGTCTACATCAGTTAGGCTGGATATTAGGCTCTGTCTAAATTTTTCAAACGAAAATTTTTGTTCAATAAGCAATCTGCAAAATTTATGTATGTTAGCCCCAGACGTATAAGCCTCCCAGTGGCCATACCCACCACATCCGCATTGGATATTACCCATAGGATCAACAACAAAATGGCCAATCTCAACAGCGTTTCCATCTTTTCCAAATAATACGTTGCCATCAATGATGGCTCCTCCCCCTATTCCGCTACTCAACGTAACATATACAATGTTGTCGACATTTCTTTTGGAAAAA
>JAUQYS020000145.1:0-1619 GCA_030587585.2 Candidatus Njordarchaeota archaeon | reverse complement strand
TTAGAACATTATTTGATTTAGCGCATTTAATGCGGATTACGGATTTCTATAATATTTGCTGTATTTATCGATATCGTTGTTGAGATAAAAAATTTGGAAGTGGTTTGACAAAATTATCGTTATTTGTTTTTTGTATGTTATTTTTTGTCGAGAAGACTTAGGAGTTTTCTCGATCTGATCTTATCTAGGATTATGACTTTATTGCAAATATTGTTAAGCTTCCTTTTGAGCATGTCATATAAGCCCTTGTCTATTCCCCCATAAGCAAATAATATGAAACAAGGTTTCTGTTTATTTCGATCGTACCATCTTTTTATTCTGTTATAAATTTTGTCTGCGATTTTTTCGTCGAAAATGGGATACGTTGTTGTTTCGATAATCCATATGTTATTGTTTTTATCAGCTCCCAGAAGATCGATTTCGTAGTCTTTTGCTCTTAGGTTTTTTGAGACTATGTTTATTGGTTCTATTGTGTCTCCATCTATTTTCACTCCGCCTAGGTCTTTTATTTTTTCGATAATGGAGGCTGTGAGCTGTTCTGCGGCTTTTCCAACATATCTTGAGTATGTACCGAGGAAATATCTAAGCATTCTCTGCAAACTTTTAAGTGTTCTGGATATGTCATCAAGTTTTTTATTTATTTCTTTACTCTCCATTTGTAACACTTAGATTATTGTGGTTCGATGCGATCTATTAATTTGAGATCAAATCTATCGTCAATTTTTCTGATTATTCTATCCGTTTTTATTAGCAAAATCTCCAACGTGACTGAGACCTCGGCCTCAAACAGGTGACCACCAAAAATTCTATAGTCTTTATCGCCAAGACAAATATGGGCATGAACAATGGGATTATTTTCTTTGTCGTAGGAGATATTTCCAATAAAGCTAACAACTTCGAACTCTCCATTAAGGGTAAAGCGGATATATCTCTTTTGATTTAAATCAAAAAAGCCTATAGTAGGTTTTTTAACAGCGCCAAGCCCCACAAAAAAGCCAGAAATAGAAGTTTTCTTGGCAAGTTCGGTTAAATTCTTGGTGATTAGGTCTCCAGATTCCATAATAATGAGTATTTTGTCTCCTTGGTCTAGAACTTTCATAAGTTTTCACCAAAAAGTTAGGAAGAAATTTTACTTACAATTTCTTTAGACAGGTCCATAGGGAGCCATCGCAATAATTGCGCTCTGGTATCAGGATCGGTTGTTCTAAGCTTCTCAAGGAATTCGTCACTTGTTAGAGTTTCTTTATGTCTTTTTATTAGGGCGCGTCTAATGGACTCTGGAGCAAGAGACAAAAATTCTGCAAGGGTTTCGATAGGGGTATCCAATATAATTTTAGAAAATTTTGGTTGCATCATTATTTCCTTATATTGATTGAGGACGATCTCTCTTGTAGCTGGAACAACATTGTAGAGCATCTTGATGATGTCCTCTAACTTGAAAGAGGATAGCCTTTTAGAGATATCGCCACGTAATGCTTTTGATAATATTTTTCTTTTGGGTTTACTTAGCCCTTCATATAAGCGACCAAAACACTCCGGAGCCCCCTCACTAATTTTCTGTCGCAGTATATCCATATATTTGTTGAGAAATTCCTCAAAATTTTGTTCGGGCAATGCTA
>JAUQYS020000125.1:0-1905 GCA_030587585.2 Candidatus Njordarchaeota archaeon | reverse complement strand
TTAGCGAATATCTCTGCCTCAACGTATTCACCATATAGTATGCATTGGTATCATTTTCAATTTAGCATTTATATTTCGATACTTATCTACTCACCTTCACTAGATTTCTTCGTCTATCTTCATGTTCTCCATGCTTTCTATTGCTGTGATTATTCCAGATTGTGCTGGTTTATAGCCTAGCCTTCTCAATGCATACTCTACTACGGATATTAGCGTAATAATCTCTCTCGGGCCTACACGCCCCATAGTCGCCATGCGGAATATTTTGCCTTTTAGTTTTGATTGACCGCCCGCTATGAGTATACCCATGCGTCTTACAATGTTTCTAAATTCCTTATCGAGATTTTTATTCGATTCTGCCAATTCAGAAGGATATACAACAGCCGTCACTGTTGGAGACGCATATTTTTCTACATCAACATTGTCTCTATCTTCAATAAGCATCTTTAATCCCATAGATCTTATTGCTTGCTTGAGAATGTTCGACATTGTTCTTATTCTTCGAAATCTGTTGTCTAGTCCTTCTTTAAATATATTATCCAGAGCTGTCTTCAGCGCATAATAGAGGGAGACCGCGCCCGTAAAGGGAAGATCTTTCTTTTTTAGCCAGGCATTTAGATATACAGCGACATGATTATAATAACCATCCATATCACCAAAATTTAGGCTATTACCTATAGAGTTTTGAATTAGTTCGACAGCCCGCTCAGATAATGCTATAAAAGCTAGGCCTGGCGGTGTTTCTAAACACTTTTGTGATCCAGCAACATAGACATCTACATCCCAATCCTCCATATGTATAGGTACTGCGCCCACACTAGTTATTCCATCGACAATTATAATCGCATTAGATACTTTTTTTCTTATTGTCCTAGTTATTTCGCCAACATCATGTATCACGCCTGTTGATGTTTCATTATGGCATAGGGTTATTATAGTGGGCTCTTTTCCAGTGTCTTCGCATTTATCTATTATTCCTTTAACACGGTCTACTGTGAATACTTTACCCCACTCCAATTCGGCACCCACATGCTCTGTTATTATCTCCTTGTGTTTAACTGTCTTTGCTATTTCATAAAATCTATGACTAAATTTACCACAGACCAAATTCAAAATTATATCATCATTTCCAGAAAAAGACCTCAATGCCGCATCCATCGCTAATGTACCGCTACCCGCCATGGACAATACTTCTCCTCTCTTTATGCCAAATAATTTCTTAAGATTTTCATGGGACTCTCTCAGTATTGATCTAAAGTATTCTGTTCTATGTCCATATACCTTCTTCGCCATTGCTCTTATTATGCTAGGGTGAAATTCTATTGGGCCTGGAATCATTATCATAGTATTTTCTTCATCATATATACTGAAATTCATTCTACTCACCATGTTATATTTTGGATTTGTGATTATAAGTATCATATATGGTGATCCCGATGGATATACTTACAATGCTAGCATTCATATTCGTTCTTATGTTACCATTCTTGATACTATTTGTACCATTCATATTGGCCTGGCTAAAAGGTTCAAAGAATTTACAAAAAGTCCACCAAAAATATCAGCGGGCTATATCTCTGACTCTAAATAGATTATTTAACGCGTCCTTCATAGCAGAAAAATTGGGCCCCCTAGAAGCAGTATTTAAAGGAGAAAATTCTATAAATGTGCAGGGGAAAATCTGGCTTGTGGATAGAAGAGCATATTTTTATTATTTGGCCAAATTATTTAGACCCATTAACGATATAGTTTTTTTCTCTGTTGCTACAAAGTTTACGCCTGGTTGTATCTTAATAATAGTATCAAAAGACCAAGACCGCTTAGTCGAACAAGCACTTGGCTACTCTAAACAACTAGAACTAGCAAACATAAAAGGTTTGGAAAAATATCTCATATTGACTGATA
>JAUQYS020000080.1:0-2471 GCA_030587585.2 Candidatus Njordarchaeota archaeon | reverse complement strand
TATTCTTGTGAAAGAACGGAAAAAATATTTTTATCTAGGTCGATCTTATATTCTCCTAAGAATTGGTATGAAGCTTATATATTTTGCTTCATTTACGCTAGCTATTACATTTATGCTATGGTTAATGTACGCCTATTCAATGAGCTTTATGGATTTCTTGAAGACCATAGGTCTTTTCTGGATAGACACATTTTGTATTTCTGTTGGTTTCTTCATGCTGATAATTGCTGGATGGCACCATAAGATAATAAGAATAAAAAACAAGAAAACTTAGATCCATAGCAAATTTATTGCTTATTTTAGTATCATATACTTTTGAATACTCTTGGGGGAATATTAAGATCGGCTATTCTAATTTTTCTTCTTGGTCTATGCCCTAATATAAGGCCTGCTCCTTGTCTTAACTCGAAGAAATCAACATCATAGAAGAACATCCAGATAATAGCCATAAGCTCTGCTAAGCCCCAAAAATATGTTTTTACGAGTACAACTTTAGATGGATTTTTTAGGTCTATGTATGCTCGGCTGAAGGTTCCTCTAACAAAATCATATCCTGCATGGAGTGATAATACTGTTTTTTGTTCGTCTATTCTCTCTGGAAGTATGTTCGCATAGCCGCGTATATAAAATATTGAGTATATTCTGTCTCCTTCATCCATTATCAATATACCATCATCAGCAAGGCATTCAGATATGGAGGCTTGCAGTCTCAGCATATCCCAAGGATCAAAATGCGGTGATGAGAATCCATACATAAGGGCGATATCGAATTTACGTCCTAGTTCATGAACTTTTCTAGCATCTATCCTTAAATACTCGACCTTTTTTCCAAGGACTTGGGTTCCCCACTTAGCCCCCAATTTTAGTGCGTCCTCTCTAATATCGGTTAACAAAAGTTGAGTATTGACATTATTTTCTTCTAATGCTTTCGCTAGAGCGACCCCACCTATTCCCGTCCCTGCACATATCTCAATTATTCTTATTTTTCCTTTTTTGACCAACTTCTGAAGCCAATCGTGCTTCATTAGCTTATTAAATACTTCTATTCCCTTCCTAAATCTTTCTTGACCACGCTTGGAATAAGGATCCATTGGCCATACATCTAAGGCGTATAGATTTTTTATAATATTTTCGGTGCTCACGGCCCTCATCCCTGACATACTATAAGAACGCTTTATTGAGGAATAAATATTATAACACTTTCTTAGCTATTATGTTTATTGGCGAGTCATATTTTGCCTCTCTCTGTTCCCTTAAGTTATCAAGAACCTCTATAACTTTCCAGCCAGTATTCTCAAGCATTTTTACTACTTCATGAATTGAATATAATCTGAGGTTTAATGTTGTCTCTCCCAAATATTTTAGATCTTTATTATCTTCGCGCTTGTAGTAAACCCATCTGGCTTTTAGTCTTGACTCCATGATATCATAGTCGTTATAATGAAGAACAATAAGATCTTTAAAATCCTCAAAAAGATTTTTGCAGAATGATTTTAGGATGCCGTCTCTTGATGCGCAGTTAGCGATGATGAAGATTCCATTATTTTTTGTTACTTTGTATGCCTCTCTAAATATTTTTTGGTCTGTATCCGCATCATAGTATCCTATTGATGTCCATATGTTTAAAACGGCATCAAAATAATTTTCTGAGAAAAATTTTGAGAGCTCTCTAACATCTCCAACAATAAAACTGGTTTTCTCTTCCACACCACTTTGCTTTGCTCTCTCTTCTGCATCTCGAATATATCTTTCAGAAATATCAACGCCATAAACCTCATAACCAATCTTGGCAAGATTTATCGATATTCTTCCATTTCCACAACAAATCTCAAGAATCCTTCCCTTCGTAACACCATGTTTTTCTAATACTTTTTTTATGATCTCGGCTCCTTCCGGCCCTTTTTCCCATGCCCTGTTCATTACGAGAAGGAATAATTCTCCCTTACTAATAAAAAATTCTTCAACCCATGAAGACATCTTTGCCACCATTAGGTTTTATATATAAAGAGATATTTTGCATTTAATAATAAATCTTACATCACAAGAAAACGATGCATCGAGATACATATCAAATTTCTATCTCAATGAAAACTGGACAATGATCCGACCCTGTTACCTCGGAGAGAATTAGAGCTTTTTTAACATTTTTCTTCAGATTTTCCGAAACAAAGATATAATCTATTCTCCATCCAATATTTCTCTCCCTCGCATTATAGGCCCGAGGCCACCAAGTATAATTCCCGCCATGTTTATTAAAAATCCTGAAGGCATCAACAAACCCCATCATAACTAGCCTATTGAGCATCTTTCTCTCAGCCAAAGTAAACATTATGTTGTTCTCATTTGCTTCGGGTCTCGCAAGATCTATTGGCTTATGGGCAATATTAAAATCCCCCACTATGATTATATCTCTATTAATATTTTCTAGATATCTCAACAAGATATCATAGGCCTCGAGCTTATATTCTATG
>JAUQYS020000078.1:0-4622 GCA_030587585.2 Candidatus Njordarchaeota archaeon | reverse complement strand
ATAAATGTACGTGAATCTTTTTATAGCTTAGCTAAGCTTCTGGTAAAATATGCTCTACAAAAAACCAAAAAGCTAGCTACTTGATATTCTTAACGTTTTTTTGTTTATTTCGTAATAAACAATTTTTTAGTGTTCTCTATTGTAAAGTAGCAAATACTAATAAATGAGTTGCTGTAATAATGGCGTGTTATTTTGTCTGCCGAGGAGGTTACGCAGGATATCCTTATCATTATACTATTTCCTCGGTATTCGCTTTTAAATTCTTGCCATTTGACGAATTTATCGATAATTTAATGATTCGTGGACATGTGTTGGGTTAAATATTTATTTGGAAATCAATATTTATGAGTGTGCTTATAGTGGAAATTGTGGTGGATATAGTGCAAAGATAATAACATTATTGAAAAGAATAACATAGAATATATCATGCAATATTACAATAAAAGATCCTATAATAGGCATCAAATTAGTCAATCTTATTTATAACAATGAAGATGACTAAAAATCCAGAAATAAATACGCCTACAAGAAGTATATTTCTTCATGCGGGTATCTATAAGCTAGGATCTGTATTATATAGTGCACTTTTTATTGATTTCTAGTAAACTTTGATTTATTCAGAATATTGTAACTAAATTGTGCTGATGCTGGCCAGAAACAAAAATAATCTAGATATGAACATTGTATTTCTTTAGATGGATATTGTTTGGTCTTTTAGATAGCATTTTATTAGTTGAAATTTGTATATTTTTATAGATATTATGGTTAGATGAAATGTATTTCTATGTTATTTCGTCCCTAGATCGCCTAGTTGGTGAGGACGGGCTATTGAGGCTACCAAAATATATTTTTGAAGAATTTGTTGAGGATGATGAAAGGAAAGAATGCATAGAAGCTGTAAAAGAGGCTATTATGTCTGGTAGCCGAGTATTAATATATGGGCCCGCAGGATGCGGAAAAACCGCGTTGATGGCAATAATTTTGAAGGAATTGTTTGATTCGGGCTACAAAATCGGCTATATAGTCGATAGGGAGACGATTCTTAATATGCACGAAGAAGAGGGAGTAGTTTTGTTTTCTGATGATATTCCCAGAATGTCTGAAAATACTTTGAGATCGATTGTTCAGTATAATTCTGGTATGATAATTGCCACAGCCAGAAAAGAAGAATTAGATTTACTTAAAAGAAAAATGGGTGCAGATCCTCTAAGAGAATTTTTTGCTTTCGAATTAGGGCCTATGACTGATGTGTATTTGAGGGAGATTCTGATTAGGTTTTCGCTCAGGGAAGGGATACGTATTTCGAATGAAAACGTGATAGATATCGTTGTTGAAAAAGCAGAGGGACTACCAGTATACATATGGCAACTGGTTAGAGATTTGAAAATAAATAGGGTCTCTGTTCTTGATGAACATTTCGCCTCCATGATACCTAAAGGAATGCTTGAATATGTTGATGACATATTGTGGAGAATCATAGGCGAGGATCCCGAAAGAAAAGAGATACTTCTGACACTTCTAATTATGGCAGACATGTCAGAATACAAAATGCATCAAGATCTTTTTAATGCTGTGTTTGCTGAATGCAAAAGAGAAATATATGGCAGAGAATACACCATTAGGGAGATATTACTTAGCGATATAGTAGATAAAGTATGCCGATATTTGGCTCGAACATATGATTACTCATTTAAGCTACCTCACGACGCGTGGAGAGATGTACTTATCGGCAAGAGCCAAGGATTAATGAGCGGCGAGATATCAAGAATAAACTCAGCATTTCCGCTAGTAGAACGACAAAAAATATTACGTAGAGCGATAGAAAGAGCATATAAAGAAATAATTAGCCATATATCCGATTTAGATAGAAAAGAAGCATTTATATTACAAGTCGAAAATATTAGTCCAGACCTTCTAAAAAGATTTTCAGCGAAGATTGTTCCAGCACCAGAAAAGCGTCTGATTGTGCCTAAAAAGCCTGAGAGGAAGCCAACAGAGATAATAGATAAGAAAATAAGAGAGATTGCTATCGAAGAACCGCAGGAGAAAGGTCCTTTTGGAAAAACAACTTTTGTGGTTAGGAAAAAAAGAAAGTTTTTGGGGTTGTTGATAGAAAAGTTTGTAATATACGATACGAGTGGTGAATATCTAGGGACAGCTGAGGTAAAACCAGGCCTCCTCACGACAACAGTTAAGATTATAGACGAAGATGGAAGCGAACTATGGAGCATTGAGATATCTGGCAACAAGGCAAATATTCTTAGCATAGGGGGTAAAACTATTGGAAGTATAACAAAAAAACTTTTCTCTAATATCTACATTTTTTATGATGAGAACGGCGAAGAAAAATATATAGTAGAAAAGAAGAGAGAGCGATGCACAATAAGGGATATTTATGATGCCCCCGTAGCAAGCATACTTATAGGTCAAGAAAAAGACCATCTCAATATTATTCGAAAAATCAGCGAGATCGAGGCCCTATCGATTGACATAATAATAAGTATTATTCGCTAATGAAAAAAATGATTTATTTCTTTATTTTATAAAAAGCTTAGATTAGATATGAT
Organism: Candidatus Njordarchaeota archaeon; assembly: GCA_030587585.2. Lineage (GTDB taxonomy): Archaea > Asgardarchaeota > Njordarchaeia > Njordarchaeales > Panguiarchaeaceae > Panguiarchaeum. The sequence continues at coordinate 2,055 of JAUQYS020000078.1, read as the reverse complement.
ATATTAGTTACGGTTGTCCTTATGAGTCTTGAAGAGGTAGTCGAGGCAACTATCCGAAAACTGTTAAGCTGGGAAATAGAGAATCTTACCCCCGAAGAGAAATTTGAAATTTTGGCGGATATGGTCTCCAACTTGATGAGAATGAAATTAGAACAACTACTGGAAGAGGGATACTCGGTCGAGGAGGCAGTAAGGATTCTTAGGCGTATGATTATTGAGGGTGAAAAACCATTCAGATGACAAATTTTAGGGATTTTCTCATTAGGGCTCTAAAAGCCTTAGAGGAAAGTGGTGTCCCCTACGCGTTGACTGGGGCCGTAGCAGCAATATATTATGGCGATATTTTTACAACTAGAGATGTAGATTTTGTTGTTTTGATAGACTTTCCAGGTGATGCAGAGAAACTCTATGATGTTCTCTCCAAATATAGTTTTAAGTGCAGGGATAAAAAGGAGTTTAGAAGAAAAATTCTCTGGAAGAAGGTCGCTAGGTGTTACGATACGAAAACAATGTATTATGTTGATATAATAGGTGCCTTTACTCTTACCGAACAAAAGTCAGTAGAGCTTAGAGTTAGAGCAAAAATTTTTGGTATTAATTGTTGGATAACTTCTCCAGAACCATTAATAATCTCTAAACTTCAAAGAATGAGTGGTCGTGATATAGAACATATTGTATCTATACTTAGAAATAGGAAAAACAAACTTGATTGGGAACTGCTTGAAGAGCTGGCGATAAAGGAAAAAGTAAAGGGCCGATTGGACATTATTATTAAAAAGCTTAATGATCTCTCTATTTGAAATTATCTAGTTATATTGCACGAAGTGTCCTCGGAGGATTATGTCCGATGGGGGCATGATGAGTCTGCCCACGGGCCGATTATAAAATATGTATTAGACATTCTGGTTGGTTTGTAGGTAGAAATATTACATTCGCTATGCATGTTATTTTTGTAAGTAAAGCTGTTTTCTTAGCCTATAAATGCCTATACAGTTTCTTCAATTATTAACAAATATTGCATTAAAAATTTATATTATGGATATATCTATATTAATTATAGGTTTTTATCTGAGTTGATGTAGATGTTGAGGGAAAAATTTATATTAGTCATATTGCTTCTAAGTATTTTTTCTGTCCTCCAAACATCGCCGAATATTCTCACTTTTCCAAACGGGGATATATCAAAAGCTAGTGATATGTGTACGATCGCGCGTAATGTTAATCTCAATGTATTATCAACAAACCAAAAAATAGTTACACATAATATTCGTGGAGACTTTAAACAAGCATATCCTGGTATTGAAGTAGTATTAGATTCTATTCAGTACATAGACCCTATACCTAAGAATTGGCATAACATGTCATATCATTATAGACTACCCATATGGGTGAACGAAACTATGGGCATAGAAAGAGAGAATGAACTTATCACAATAAATATACCTTTCGAGTATGGAGAAGCATATAATGGCTCAATCGCGGTATATGACAATTCTACTAGTCAAATAATACCGTTCCAAGTTTGGAATGAATCATTCTACTCTGATACCCCATACTATAGTAGCGCCTATGTGTCGTGGGTTGTCTCTATAGATCCATATGAAAAAAAGTTATATTATGTCTACTGGAGCGATATGGAGGTAGATACACCCCAATTTATTGGACTAAATGTGACGATCGGAGGTATAACCAACGTGACGGTTTATAATTACAACTATACATTGCATCTGAGTGAAAATGGAATCGAAATTTTCGTGAATAGTGAGTCCATATGTAAGTCACATTCATTTGCTCCTTCGCCTTTTATGTCATATCCCTATAATGCGACATATGTACTACTTGATAGATATGGAGAGGCATCATATAGGGATGCAGATCACGTAAGAATAATTGCATGGGAAGATAACACGCATGTTAAGGTATACGGTTTCAATACAACGTCAACACCACCAAACCTAGATATGTTATTGGAGACATATTTATCAAAGTATCAAGTTCTTCGATACCCATCACAGGGCCCAATTAGTGAATATTCAGTATTAAAGATAGAAAGCG
>JAUQYS020000351.1:0-2474 GCA_030587585.2 Candidatus Njordarchaeota archaeon | reverse complement strand
ATTGCCGAAAAAAACGTTCTAGATCTTCCGTAGAAGAAATAATCGAAGATGTATTATAATTTTTTTATTTGCTGTATTTTTTCTATTTTTTGTTAGATAGAGAAAATGCTAAACTCTTCTGTGGTGTCTTGTATACTTTGGAACCTGATTCTTGTGAAGAAATATGTATTCTTTCTAAGTGCCTAATATTATGGTTTTATCTTCTGTATGTTTTCTTATTTCTGCAGAATAAAACAGCTTTTTGAATTATTCCTTAATTTTGTGTATGATGTGAGATATTAGCCTCTTTTTGTTGGCAATATATAATATTTGATGGCTTTCCAGTTTAGTCCCAAGGCATTCCGCATAATATTGTTAATGCATCTGTGATTAATATGTGTAGCTGGACATATGTGCCCGTATTTTCTAGAAGAATCATAATCAATGTGACCAATATTTCAGAAATACCCAACAATAAAAAGTAGGACACATGAATATTTTCCCCATGTTCCATTGCTTCGAAACTGATAGTAAACCATTGTGCATGTCATAAAACTGATTACCAAGATAGGAATGAATGATAGTTCAATATTTTCTAGACCGAGCCCTAGGAATGTTCGGTCTTTCACCATTTTTGGTCATTTATATTATTTTGTTAGATTGCTGAATTATAATCCGGAAATATCATATCACTTGGATAAGATTTGTCGGAAAGATGCTATACTTCTGAGCTACGATTTTTTATTATCAAAAAAATTTTAGGCAATAAAAATGAGTAAGGTGATCGAATTGAAATATAGACCAATAGCTATTGCCTTGTTTTTGATTATTCTATGTTCCTCGATTGTTGTTTCCTCACATTCACATTCTAATAAGGGTGTAAGAGTTTCAGGCGAAGATTCGGAAGATATTTATGGCCGTATGGCTGTGGTTATAGTTCTTGATGCTCTTAATTATACTGTTCTAGAAAAACTGAATGCCTCTGGTGATATTCCAAACATACAATACTTGATGAAGAATGGAATATACGTTATGGGCAGAACGATAATTCCCTCAGCAACAACAGCAGCTTGGACAGCTATAGCTACGGGAGCTCCTCCCGAAATTAATGGTGTAGTGAACACATACGCAATAAATGCTACGGAATACCACAATATGCTCATAGATGAGGAACCGGTAAGTGTTAGCTACTCCGACATGATAAAAGCCGAAACTATAGTAGAGGTCGCAAATCGGGAAGGTGTAAAGGTTGGTTTTCTATATACGGAAAAGAAGGTCAGTATAGCATGCGGCAAAACTGGTATTCCAAGTGTATCTTATTATTATAGCGAGCCGTTTGATGCTTATGATAGTTCTCTCCCCATAGAAACTAGAATAAAGTATGTTGAAGAATTATTCAATAAATCCATGAGTATGATCGATTCACTAGCAGCGGATGTGAGAACTGGAGGAAAAGCATTAATGATAATAGACCTCCCCGAGCCAGACGCATCTGGACATACCCACGGCCCCGCGAGTAGCTATTATGAAGATATGATAAAGGCAATAGATACACAGATCGGAAGGCTGATAGACTATCTCGAAAGCTCGGGATTGTGGAACAAGACACTATTATTTTTCTTTACAGATCACTCAATGCTACAGGTTGATCCAGACCTCCGCATCTTGGATTCTCCAAATCATATTGTGGGACTGCCTCTCGAGCATGAGGTTGTTGGTATTGGGACATTAGCTTATATATATCTTAAGTACCCAGACGAAATTGAGGAAGCAGTATCCTACCTAAAGGAGCGAGAATGGGTTGAAGGAATATGGACAAGGACTCCTGTTAATGGGACTAACGGTACATTATCAGATATTCTGTTGAATTCCAGTCTTGCTGGAGACATAGTAATAAGCATAAAGAAACCATATTATGTTTATACCTTTAGTTCCAAAGGTGCACATGGAGGAATAAATACGAGAGATATACCGCTGATAATATCTGGTGGTATGGTAAACACTTCTGCTAGTCTTAGTAGTTTTGAGATAATAGACATAGCACCAACGCTGTCTGAATTTCTTGGTATGGATCCACCTAAAAATGCTACGGGTCATGATCTTAAAGTTTATAAGAACTACGCCGATGTTAGTATGAGTGTTGATCCTGGCATAGCAGAACCTGGCGAAACAATAAGTATATCTGTGAACTATACCTTAGGTATCGTAGAGGAAGATATTCAGATGCAAATTTCTGTTAACACAGAAAATCAGACTGTTTATGAGGATAGCTATCCTATTACAAGCATCTCTGGGACTATTGATACCGCAATAATATTAGATCATCAGGGAGAATTCCAAGTATATGTAAAAATAACGAAAAATAATGATATCCTCGGCGGGGCGGTTTCCAAGGTGTTGGTAATAAAAATATCGAAAGAAAAGCCTATGGCCCCAATAATCGGCTCGGCTATATTAGCGATAGTATTTGGGATAGGAATAATAGCGAAGCCTAT
>JAUQYS020000348.1:0-4718 GCA_030587585.2 Candidatus Njordarchaeota archaeon | reverse complement strand
CCACAATATTTGCCATTCAGAGACTTGTAGATTATTTGGATGTCCCTGCTAATGGTACTGGCGAAATTTGCATTGAGATAATTTTCATTAAGAACGAGTATTTGCAACAATTCCTCGGATCTGTACTACATAATTGGACGATTAATGTATGGGCCGATACAATTATAGACCTAGAGATTTTTGGTGTGAACATAACGGGGTTAGAGGCATTATCTGCAAAGTTCTCGTATCTCATAACAACAGAGACTATTCAGGATGCTCTGAATTCTATGGTTGAGGGATATGTAAACGACGTAAATGCCGATGTTGTGTACTTAGAGCCTATTGGTTATGGAAATTGGTATAACCCCAGCGATCCCTATGGAGGAATAAGAGTAGTTGTAGAAGATCCAGATTCATACGCATACAAAATATGGAAATATGATGAGGCATTGATTAATGTATGGGATTATTCTTGGCTGCTGATAAAATATGTCCAGGCACTAGGCGAATACGACTTCAATGTCACGCTCCTGAACTTTAGGGCAATATTGGTCTTTACGGGTGTTTATGAGAATGGCACAATGGCCAATGCAACAGCTGATGATTTCTTCGGAGAAATATATATCGATAATCTAACATTAGTCAGAAACCAGAACAACACATTCTTCGCATATATAAGGCTATGGAGACTAAATAGACTCAGAGGCCTTAGAAATAGCTCTTTAAGAGACTGGCTCTGGAACATGGTAAAATATCACTCATACAATTTCAGCATCGTAAATGTGACGTTTGATATACAGATCTGGGGTTGCAACATAACAAATATTACGCTTGATAAACTCAACTTTACTGGAATGTATGATCCATCGGATCTCTCGGATACCATAAAGTTTAATGGGCTTTCTAGCTATACTGTAGGATTCAATCTTAATCAAGGAGTATATGCAGATGTAACCTTTAAGATAGAAGTACCAATGAGCCCAGAATGGCTAGTATACTACTACATGCTGATCGTATGGGATGACGATCCAATATTCTTTGAGGATTACGACACATGTCCCGACGATCCTCCAGCTGCGGGAGGATTCCAACAGGACAATGAGACCCCCGCGGGATTCAATGAAAGTGGGACATATAAGAGTAGCGAGGTTGAAGAGTTTAAGGCACTAGATCCAGCGGCTACGCCTCTTGGCCATGACGTATCAAAGTATTATGAAGCTCCATTAATGACTGATGCTCCTAACGGATTGCCAGATTATGTTGTATGGTTTGGTACTGGTGGAGAATATGAGCTTAGTGCACGGATAGATATTGAATGGGATGATGGTCATCACGATTATTTTGGGAACATAGACGTGGATCAGAAATATGATGATGAGTATTATACATCTCAGGGCCTGTCAGAGGAAGAGGACGCAAATGGGGATGCTGGATGGCTACTGAATTGGGAGGGAACGGAGGACGGGGATATGTGGGTGCTTGTGATGTTTAGCTATGAGGTGGAAATATTGATGTTTTGGTGGGTTATTTATTATTACACGCCAATATTCTATATCTCCGCTGGGGACTGGAACCCCAATGTTATTAGTGGGTTCGTAAAGCTATATGATACACAATATTGGGAGCTTCATGATTATTATTATACGCATGATATTTTTTTGGTTAATACTAATGGTACAGTATATGTTAAGCCGCACCCAAATGCGACATATATGGAGCCAGTAACGGTTTCGGGTATGTGCTTCTATGATTCTTTTGATGGTGCCGTTGATTCAAGCGAGCCTGATTATTCTGGAAACTATTTTGTCTAGATTTGTTAAGCCTATTTTTTATATTTCTTCTAGCTCATTTTGATCTATGAACTTGGCATACCAGTCATTAAATTGTTTGTTGGTTATGACGTGTAGTTCTATTGGGGCTTCTATTTGCTTATAGACCGCGACCATAATATCGTACTTTAGATCTATTCTTTCTGTAATTATAAGAATATCTATATCGCTGGCTCCGGTGAATTTGCCTCTAACCACTGAACCAAAGACTATTATTTTTGCATTTGGGTCAAAATTCATGACAATATCTTTAACCATGCCTGCTATTCTCCTATAATGTTTTAGCATATCTATGATTCTATTGCAATATTTCTTCGACAAGGGGCCTAAACACCTCCACAACGAATCGGTATATGTCTTTTACCTCTTTCTCTTCATAGGCATATGGAAGATATCTTGAAGATATGTAGGCTTCTTCAAGCCTCGCGACATAGTGAAGAGATGTAATGTCTTCAATAAGCTTCAAGATGCTTTGATTGATTTCTCCTAGTTCTCTTATTAATCTTCGCAAAGAATGCGTATGTGGATAGCTCCCTCTCAGAATAAGTAGCTTATATTTGATTATAAGCTGACAGTATTGCTCCAAACTGAACATTGCTAAATCCCACTCCTTCTCTTCGATAAGCCTTTCCGCATTTTTTAGGAAGGACTCTGCTCTTCTTTTTAGTATTTCTGCCGCTTCAAAAGACAAGCATATCACACCAAATACTATTAATTCCCTACAAATAATATTTAAGACATACAAAAAATGAAAGGGCTATTTCTGATCGAGCATATCGAGATGTAGCCTCCTCTCCGCTGCAAATTAGTTCCCTATATTATTTCGTTAGCTAAAGACGGACTTGAAAAGTATATCCTGAAAAATAAGAGTGATGAAAACGATTTAAGAGAAACTTTGAGAGGCAAACCTTCATGAATAAAAAATTACCTAGGGATCGCTAATGATTTCAGAAATATTCAACAGTCCTTTCGAAGCAACTCGAAGTATTCTTCCCTACTAATACCAACCTCACTAATAATGGCTCTAACCAAACTAGGCTTAATCTTCCTCCCAGGATGTACTGGGACAACAGTCCTACGGCCACGACCGTCGGAGAGTATTACATGGGAGCCTTTCTGCCTTATTAGGGTGAAACCTATTTTTCTTAGGATCTTGATGAGTTTGTGGGGGTCGATGGGAGATATTCTAGACAATAACACTCACACGCTCTACACGCACGATTTTTCGTCCCAATATTTCCATTTTTTCCTCTTCTGTTAGAGTTTCTAGGTATAGTTCTATTGCTTCCTTAACATTCTCTATTGTCTCCTCAATTGTTTCTCCCTGTGTGTGGCATCCTGGCAGTGCTGGTACGAATGCTACATATCCCCCCATTTCATCCTCTATGATTACTACATCGAAGTCCAGAACTTTCCCCACCATCTTCGTCAAATTATATCACCATTTTTTGTGTGATTGCTCTAATATAGGAGAAAAAATCAATATATATAAGTCATAAGAAATTTTGCTCTAAGGAAGAGCTATTTTATTTGTCCGGTATTTTGGTGTTAGATTGAAGATTTGATTTTTTTGAAAGGCTTTGTATAGTTTTATCACGTTAGAAAAGCTGACTATAGAGTAGTTTGCATAAGACAAAATTTGAAGCAAACAAATCATCATATCAAGCGATGAGCAAAGATAGCATGCATGTGGGCTGAAAACCCAAAATACCAAATGTTGGCCTTCACAAAAGATCAAATTTTCTATCTGACCTGAATAGTAAAAACAAGGCTTTATTTTTCCAAGATCTTCTGGTATCGATACAAGAGGTTTTATAGTTATTGTGGGCTCTTAGGGATCTGAAGACCTTAATATGGACAACAGATTGTGATTTTTGATTTGTTGGGTTATATTGGCCAATATAAATGATAATCAATAAAAATATTGACTTGCATTAATCTGGTGAAACTATTGGGCATGGAGGAAATAAGAAGATTGTTTCCAGCTCTTAGGGAAGTAACATATATCAATACGGCTTCTCAGGGTCTTCTAAGCCTAGAACAAATCGAAGTAATAAAAAAATATGCGGAGGAAAGAAAATACGGAAACAAGAAATGGGTAGACTGGTATATGCTAATCGACAAAGATCTGAGAGAAATGGTTGCAAGATTTATTGGTGCGGACATATCCGAAATAGGATTCGTTCCTAACACATCATTCGGCCTCAACATGATTGCCAACTCCATAAAATGGGAAAAAGGCCAAAACATTGTTACCAACGACATGGAGTTCCCTACAAATCTTTTTATATGGCAAAAAATCGCAGAAAGATATGGACTAGAAGTACGATACGCCAAAAATCATGGCGGAGTCATACCCGAAGAAGAATACGAAAAACTGGTCGACGAAAAAACCAGAGCAATTGTTGTTTCATGGGTAGAGTTTTCCAGCGGGTTCACCCATGATCTAGAATTCTTATCAAAACTAGCCAAAAAAAATGACGCATACCTAATTGTGGACGGCATACAGGCCATAGGTGCGCTTCCTCTGGACGCTAAAAAAATAAAAATAGATGCGATAAGCTGTGGGTTCCAAAAATGGATGCTCGGCATAGGCGGCGGCTTCGTATACATCAATGACGAGATCATACACGAATTAGACCCACCCTTTGCTGGCTGGCTATCCGACAAAAAACCATTCGATTTCTCATTCAGAAAATATAGCCCAACACCTACAGCAAAAATGTTCGAGATAGGAACCCCAAACTTTGTGGCCTACCTAGCAGAAATAGAGGCCCTAAAACTAATAGAAAAAATATCCATAAACAAAATATACAACCACAACAAAGACATAGCAAACTATCTCAGAAAAAAACTAACAGACATAGGAATAAAAACAGCCACCCCAAAAGAATCACCATCACCAAT